>MHEO01000017.1:1623-4214 GCA_001803875.1 Nitrospirae bacterium RIFCSPHIGHO2_01_FULL_66_17
GTTGGTGATGTGGTAGATCGCGTCGGGATGGGTGATGCGGAGGGGACGCGTCATGCCACGCTTATAGCACAGGCCGGGCGCATGGGTAAAGACCGAGGGTTGGACGCGCTGCCTCCTCTCCGACTTGATCGAGCCTAAAGATTAAAGATTTGCCCCCCGGCCCTTCCCCTTCACGCGGTATCTTCCCGAAGAATCGCGTCGGCCTCGATGAAGAATTGGTACGGCCGACCACCGGACTTCCCCTCCCGGTGATAGACGCCCTGAACCATCGCACGATGGCCCTCCCTGACTTTCGGAACCGTCTCGCTGATGACCACCACCGAGAGAGTCGCCCCATCCGGTGAGGCGGCTTGCTCCTCCAGGATCAACACGAAGTATTCGCTCCCCCGACGTCCGCGCTCAAGTTGGATCGAGTGAACGAGGCCGGTCACGAACACGCGGTGGCCGTCGTAGTGATCGGGGTCGTCGACGAGGTCGTGAATCGACGCGGGAAGCGGAAGTTCCTTGGGAGGGCTCTTGGCGAGGAGCGCTTGCGTCAACGCGAGCGAGGCGACCAACGACAACAGCGCGAGGAGGAAGGGCTGAAGACGATGCGTCATGCCGATAGTCACCGGAACCCTTGCGGCTCTCCGATCCATCACTGACGACGCTCGAGTTTCACGAGCTCTACCGTCGACTGACCGGCGAAGATCGCCGCCTACCAACCTACCTCAAGTAACGTCCTACCGAGTCTGGAGTTCAACGGAAGGGGGAGCCAGGGTGCGGAGAGACAGCGCGGTTTCGAGCCGGTACGCCGTCTGGAGGTCGTGCAGGGGAATATCGACCTCGGAGGAGTGAAAACGAAAATCCAGCGCGGCGTGTCCGTTCGGAGACACCGTCACCCGTTGCGCCTGAACCTTCATGTGGGGGTGCCAAGCGATCACGTCGTAGTCACCCGCTGGAAGATCGGGGATCGTGTACCGTCCGTCTGACCCGGTCACCGCAAAATAGGGACTTCCGACCGCAAGCCCCCACGACTGCATGAAGTCGTGAACCCCGCACTGGGTGCGAAACACGTAATGCCCCTTCCGTATGCGGATCTCTTTGGATGCCGTGCTCTCGGGCAGCATGGGCTTATTGAACATCGCAAAGGTATACACGTCCGCCAAGGAATACGCTTGGATGTCGTGGGTGATCGTATCCTTGTTCACGATCGACAGGGGATGATGATTTCTGATCGGCGTCACGAACGGTGCGATCCGGCAATTTTCGATTTCGATCTTCGGGGCATAGTCGAATGTCTTCCCCTTCTCGACGCCCACCACGGCCACCACGACGCCTTGGAACCCTCCGTCGGGAGCCGCCTGAAACTCTTTCAGGAGTCGGTTACCTTTTCCATCGGAGATTTTCCCGCAAAAGTCGAGGTTCGGGGAAAAGACCAAGTGAAAAATCCGCGCCGGGGGAGGCGGCCCGTCCAGGACGGCTTGGCCCGTCAGAGTCCCGCCGGAGGTGACCGTGATCTCTTCGTAGGTCCAACCCGTCGCAGAAAGGCCGAGGGTGAGCACCCCGAGAAGGCTCGCCCCAATCATCCAGGCGAAAGTCGAACGTAGCCGCATCAGTCGTTCCTCAGCAGTAGGGAGCTTCGCAGCTCTCGAGATGATCGTGGGGATGCGCCTCGGGCCCGATCCGGAACTTCTCCTGACTCTCGTATGAGGGCCGAACGACCTGGCGTGAGTCGAAGTCAAACGCAATCGACACCGTCCCGTGTTCCAAGACGGTCACTTCCTGCTCGATGGGTTTCAGGTGGGGATGCCACGCAACCACCCGATACGTCCCGGGCGGCAGATCGTTGATGGCGAATTCTCCGTCCTTCTTCGTCTTCGCGTAGTACGGATTGTCGACCATGAACCCCCAACTCTGCATGAATTCATGCATCCCACAGATCATCTGCGAGATCCGCCTCCCGCGCTCGAAATTCACCACGCCGCCGCGCGGTTCGGTCGAGACGGGGAGCGGAAAGTTCAGGATGATGTTCCCGCGCTCGCTCTGGAAGATCTGACTGTTGTGGATCACAGGGTCGCGGTTGACCACCGAGATCGCCTGATGATTTTCCATCACCGAGACCAACGGGTGCGCGTGACGAAGCTTCCCATCCTTGTTCACGGTGAACTGCTCGCTATCGGGAACGTCCGCGGGGTGAAACATACAGTCCTCAACGACGAACTCGTTTTTGATCACGGGAAATGCCTTGCCCCGCTCCACGTGCTGCACGGCGACCACGGCGTCCTGCAGAGCCCCGCCGGTCTCGACGATGAACTCCTCCAGCACGATGTGGCCCGTGCCGTCGGAAATCTTCTTGCAGAACGGCCCGAACGGGTAGAGCACGAGAGGAAAGACGCGCGGCTCCGGAATGGGCCCGTTCAACCGCACCGTTCCCGTGATCGACCCTCCGTTGCGGACATCGACCTCCTCATAACCCAGCGCCTCGGAATACCAGAAGACACCGGCCACCATGAGGGCCAGCGCCACGCCGCTCAGAGCTGTGTTCTTCACCACGATTCTCCTACCGTGTCGCCAAAACATGATCGGGGCAGAGGGGCCGGCCCCCTGCC
>MHEO01000017.1:4232-7148 GCA_001803875.1 Nitrospirae bacterium RIFCSPHIGHO2_01_FULL_66_17
GCCTCATTACTTCCTGAGCATCGATACCGGTCCGGGACCTGCTTCCTTCACTTCGGACAGCTCACCCGAGCCGCCGTTCTCCGGGGCCTCAGCCGTACGGCCCCCCGTGCCCCCGCTATTCAAGGGAAGGATCTTTCGATCCCCCACGGGAAGGACCCGCAGATATCCCCACTGGCCGGCCTGGGCATACGGCATCCGATGATTCTGCCAGACATACGTGCCGGGGATGTGGAACGGTCCGCCGGCGCCTTCTTTGAGGTACACATCAAGGTACTCTGAGCTGCCGAATTGCAGACTGCTCAGCATGTCCGATCCAGGCATATCGGGCTTGAACGGCCACTCGTGCCCTTCGAGGCTAAAGATCTGGTTCTGCTCGTTGAAGGCTCCGAACACGTGCATCCTCACCGGGTCTCCGGCGTGAGCCTGGATCGTCGGCGTCGCCGGATCCGATTCACCGGCCACGCACGGCGTGAACATGTTCCCGAACTCGCAGCCGTTCTCCTCCCGATACGCCCAGGGTTCGATCCGATAATTGACCCCGGTGAGGCCGGCGATCTGCTGGATGTAGGGCATGAACGAGGTTCCGATGATGTTGTCTTCGTCCTGGAAGAACAAAGACGCATCGCGGAAGTCCGACCGCCCCGCGTTTTCAGGGAGCGAGCGGTCGACGATCACGTCCACCTGCCACGCGTTCTTGAGCGACACATCGTCCCCCGTCCCCGGATCACGGTACTTCGCGCCTTTGGGACCGACGATGATCGCCCCGAACAGGCCATCCCGGACGTTGTTGATGAAGTTCCCCCAGTCCCACACCAGCGCCGCCGTCTCCCCGTACTGCGGGTGGGCGTAGAAGGTGTAGGTCCGGCTCTGTCCGGGTCCGATGGTCTGATCCCCGGGATTGTTGCCGACGTTGACCCCTTGCGAATCGTTCGGATCGAACGCCAACATATCGGCGCTGAACGAGGCCCGGCTGGTCTTCAGCTCGTTCTTAAGCTTCACCTTGATGCAATCGCCGACGTTCACATGCAGGGTCAGGGGCATCGGCTGACCACCGCCGACGGCCACCTTCGACTTCTCCCCCTCCAGCATGTAGATTTTGCCCATCGGGTTCGCGACCTGAAGCTTGCGATCGAAGTCGACCTCGATCACGTCGGGCGCCTTGGGGTTGAACTTCAAGGCTCGTTCGGCCGCGATGACGCTGAAGGTCTTCACCGGAGCGTCGGACGGACAGACCGATTTCGACGACGCGGGGATCTCATCCCGCCCCGGGAGCATCCTCAGGTCGGGAACCGCCTTGTCCAAGACCCGGACGATCCCCCAGCTTCCTTCCGACAGATGGGAGGCGCGACCGTTGTAATGGAGGTAGTCCCCCGCGATCTGCTGAGCCCCGCCGGCCTTGGTCACGAGATCATATCGCTCCGCGATCCCGACGTGGTGCGCGTTGCGGAAATCGGATTTCTCGGCGTACCGCTCGGTTCGGAAGGCGTGACCGGCGAGATGCCACGTGTGCGATTCGTTCATCAGGGTGTGCAGGAGACGGAACGTGATGGTGTCCCCGAGGTAGGCCCGAAGCAACGGGGTGCTCGGATCCTGATGGGCCTTGCTCGAAAAGATCAGCGAAGGATTCGGATTGTTCTTGAGCCGTCTCGCCACCGACTCCGCCCGGAAGTTGAATCCTCCGCCGGTCGTATGCGTGCCGCCGTTGAGCATCGGCACGGCCACCTTATCCAACGTATACGGCATCTGGAAGGAGAGCGTCTGACCGGCGTCGATCGCGACCTCCAGCGCCTGGCCCGGCGGGTTCCCCTCGGTCACCACCTGCGCGGTATAGGGGACCGTGTCATGCGGCATGACCACCAACTCGCGGAAACTGCCGTTCACGCCGTACCCGATCGGCTCGGTCGAACGGATATCGGCGACCGGTCCGCTCCGAATCGGATTGCCGGTCTTGGGGTCATGGTACGTGGCGCCGACCGGTTCCACGATCATCGCCCCCACCCCGCCGTGCGGCCACGTGGTGGCGCCGAAGGCGTGGTCGTGCCAGAAAACGGTCCCGATATCGGCGTCGACCCACATACGGTACCGGACCCACTCCACCGACGCGATCTCGTTCTTCTTGTGGTCGTATTTCAGGGGTTCGCTGAAGGTGATCGTTTCGCCTTTGATGTCCTTGATCCAGCGGACCTCCGAGGTCTTCACCTCGTCCATGCCGATCATCAGGTCGGTTCCGACGTGGAAAGGAGTCGCCCCTTCCGCCATCTTGATCTTGATGCTCGTCGCCCCGGCCTTGGCGCTTTCCGTCAACGCCGAGTTCATCGGCGTCGGAAGCCCCTTGTGCTTCTCCTTCTTCATCTGTGTGAACGGCCGGACCGACTGCTCATAGGAAAATCCGGTGATCACGCCGTCGGATGCCTGGTTGTCGAACTGGATGAAGTGCGGGTGGATGTTGATCTTCGACATCTGGAAATTCGTCGCGTCGTTGTCCTCCCACTCGCTCTTCAAGATGACGTCGACACAATCGTACACGCTGGAGCGATACACCAGCGGAATCGTCTTTTCGCCGGCCGGGTTGGCCCGCACGTCCGCCTCCTCCTCGTGGAGGACGTAGAGCAAACCGTTCGGGTCAACAACCGGTTTTTCTTTTCCGAGCCCTTTGCTCAACTGAATGGGCGTTTGAATGAAATGGATCGTGTACTGCTTTCGTCCCGCGTTCTCGGGACAAAGGCTCCAACGCCCCTGCTCTCCCGGCTTGGCAGGCTGGGTCGTTTCCTCCCCGGGAGCGCCCTTTCCTCCAGGATCCGTCGGCAGCGCCCCGTTGTTCTTGTCCATATGGATCGGCTCCAACCATGGCGCCGGCCCATGATGGCGGGCGAACGGAACGCGTTTCCCGAAATGGGGTTTGAAATGCGGCCACGC
>MHEO01000017.1:7156-12441 GCA_001803875.1 Nitrospirae bacterium RIFCSPHIGHO2_01_FULL_66_17
CGGTCTTCGCGTCGAAGAGGAGCGGCGGGCGCTTTCCGGGCATGGGCGACTTGTACTTCGGCCAATCGAACGTCCCGGTGACCTCCGGCTCGCCAAGAGCCTTGTTCCCCTCCCAGGCCCAGTCCCACACCGTCGCATCGTAGGCAACGATCTGCCCTTTTTCGTCCGCGGTGTGTCCCGGTTGCCCGGCGGGTGGAACCATCATTTTGACCCAGTCCTTGACGGCGATATCCGGAGTCGGTTTCGACCAGTCGGACTTGTTCTCGGTCACGTTCCACTTCTTGTCGTACCAATCCATCGTCTTGCCGACCAGCTTGTCGGACGTCACCGCGGGCTTCATCCGGCCCTTCCGGTCGGGAAGCTCCTGCAAGGGCGGCATGATGTCCGTGCTGCCCATCGGATAGTTGCCGCTCTGGATCGTGTTGTACACGCGCCAGTAGCCCCACATCCCGGCGACGTAGTGGTGCGCCACGTGGCAGTGGAAGAGGAAATCGCCGGCCAACTGCTGGCAGAGACCCGATCCGCACTCGGTCTGCAAATCCAGCACCTCCGACGGACCGATCACCTGAACATCGACCCTGTCTGAGGTCGTCCGCACCTCGGGATACTTCACGGGCCCGTTCCCCGCCGCGGTGAGAAGGAAGGATTCTTTGCCGTCGGCCTTCGGCTGGCGCAACCAGCGAATCGTTCCCCCGTGGGGATGGTGAGAATGGAAGACCTCTCCCCCACCGTGAACCAGGCGGAACTTCGCCGGATCCCCCATGTACGACCGCGGAATCGTCGTGGGCGCATCGCCAAAGGTGTAGGAACTGTACGACAACGATTCGTCCTCGTGGTGGAAATACTTCTCCTGAAGCGCGAGGTTGTTCACACCGAACGGTTCGCTGCGATAATTGATGGCGCGCGCGGACGGACGATAGGCGTCGGTATTGGGATCGCGCTGCGGAATCATTTCGTCACTTCGATTCAAGGGGCGGAACGACTCATCCCCGATCTCGTGATAGATGATGACGAATTCTCGGAAGTCGGGCTTGTTGGGCTCGTCGATCATCACCTGCCAACCGCTCTTGGTCTCCTTCCCGGTGATCGGATCGAGATAGCGCGATCCGATCGGTTCGACGATAAAGGTCCCAATCATCCCGAGGCTCGCCTGCTCCCGCCCCACGTGGCTGTGAAAGGCGTGGGCGCCCTCCTGCTCATCCGGGCGAATGTACCACTCGAACACCTGGCTCTGCCCCTGTTTGACTAAGGACTCAGGGTTCGCAATCGTCGCCGGCTGACCGCTTGCCTTGACGATCGTGCTCGACCCGTGGATGTGGAGGCTCACCTCATCGTCCTTCATCTGATTCCGCAAGGTGAACACCACGCAGTCACCCTGATTTCCGCGGATATTGAGCGGCTGGATGATGTCGGTCTGCAGCCCGGCGGACACCGCGCCCGGATCGTACCCCGGCTTCTTGCGGGCCTCGCGGTTGGTCTTCTCCTCCTGGCGAGCCTTTTCGACGTTCTCGGTGAGGACATACATATAACCGGGGTGGTAGTCCAGCCACTGATTGAGCGTGATCTCGACGTTGATGGCCGAGATGTCAAATTCACGAACCGGGGCGTTCTTGGGGCACGCCCCATTGCCCGTCACGCTCTCGGCATTCGCCACGGGGCCGAGGAAGAAGCTCCGATCCATCTGCTGCATCGCCCCCATGCCGCTGAACGGGCCGTTGCCGCCGGTGTGCTCCGCGTGCTCATTCGAGCCTTTGGAAATCTCGTCCATCAGCTTCTGCATCGCCGCGTCCACCTGGTCGCGGTGACCATCGCGGCCTTCCGCCGCGTCTTCGCGGGCGAGCTGATCTTTGAACTGATCTTCCCATGACACCGGGATCGCTTGCTGAGAGTCAGACCCGCTCGCATGGACATGATCGGCGCCTTCACCCCCAATGGCCCAACCGTGGCCGGCAACGATCAATGTGACACTCAACAACGACGCCCACAGACCTCGTCCTGCGCTCTGCATGACAACGCCCCCTTTCAACTGACTGCTTGGATGGTCCACGCTCATGACATGACGACGAATCGATCGCGGGGTTGTAACCAAATCTCTTTCTAGTCCTCGTCGAGCTACGGCGTTCGAAGTACTTCTTTCGGAGAACCTCTTTTGAAGTACCTCTTTCGAGAAAACCGGTTTGTTATACTCGGAATCTCAAAACCTTGTCAAGCGGAAAGTGAGTCCCAGGGAGAAAGCGGCTGTGTTTCGCCCCGCCGCCTCTGCCTGAGGCGCTTCAGGAATCCCGAGTTTGATCCTGACACCCCAAACGCGCTATGATCGGCCGCGTGCGATCACGAATGAAAAACGGGCGTCGGTGGAGGGCGCCGATGGTGTTCGCCGGCGCATCGCTCCCGTTGATCATCCTGCTGACCGTCGGAATCCTGTGGGCCGGAGCGGACACGGCGAGCGATTGTCGGGCGGAGGCCCAACGGCGCACGACGGTGGAACTCACCCTGTCAAAAACCTGGAAGGGCCGTGTTGAGGAGGTGAAGAACGCCCTCCAGTCGGGGGAGACGGTGACGGTCCGGGTCGGGTTTTTCCCGTTCCTCGATCCGCCGACCAACATCGGAATCGGCCGGTGCGTTCAGGCCGAGACGGCCAGGCGTGCGATCCAGGCGGCCATCGCCTACAACCGAGGCGTGGACCACCTCATCCGGCAGGACATCCTGCCCCTGGACTGGGTCATGATCGGCACGACGCAGGTTGCGGAACTCGCCTGGGTCCCGATCACCGCGGACGAGCGCGCGAAGCTGAGCGACCCGGCGCTCTCCACCGAGGAGTTCCAGGCGCTCTATCGGAAGCTCGCCACACCGAAAGAACGGAAGCGCCCGTTCGGGTTCGAACCTGTGCCGATCGTTCCCGTTCCCGAACCCGGCGGCTCGCCACCCTAGGGACTCCCCGGCGGCGACGTCGACGTTGAGTGCGCGCACCGAAACCCGATCGTGGGGGTACGACGATCAGGGAGCGCGCAGGGAGCGCGCTGCCGCGTGTCGCCGCTCTGAGCATCACCGGGGCGCTGCGCCACGACCCGCCGCGGACGACCTTGTACTGGCCGCGCGTCGGGCCGCGGAGATTCCGTCGTCGCGCCGGATTCGGCGAGAGCGGCATCCGCCATGCACCCCATCGCCGGCGCGACCGCGATGCTCGCCACGATCCCGAGCCAAACCACCGCGATCGCCGGCGATGCGTCCTCGGTCATGGAGCCAGCGCCCGTCTCGGCGCCAACGTGGCCATCGGAACAGTGATCGTGCCGCCCTCGGGTTGGACCACCAACATCGACATCGGCGAGCTGGCGACCCGCCATTCGCCCTTGACGACGTTGGTCGGCTCGTCGCCTTCAAACCCCACGTAGCCGTACCGCCCATAGTGCGGCAGCTTGCGTCCGAGGCCGGGCAGCGCCGCCGCGCGGTCGGCGGCCAGCCACCCCAGCGCCCGATCGGGATGAGCGGGATCGCGGACGGCAAGCGCCGCCGAGTGCGTGGCGCGGCCGAGCGCCGTGTCGCCGAGGCGCGCCCCGGTGTCGGTGATCGCCGCGGAGCGATCCGGAAGCGACGCGGCGACCGCCGGCCGAAAGCGGTTCTCCCATCCGAACAGCCAGACGGCACGATCGTTCGGCAGGGCCTCCATCGCGTCGTCGAAGACCACGTCGGTCTGCCCTGGCTGCGACACCTTCCACGCGTTGGCGAGCCGGCGATAGCCCTCGCGCAGGGGCTCGGTCGCGCCGGCGGGGAGCACGATGAGCAGCCGCTCGGCGCCGAAGAGGCCGGACAGGGCCGGCGGAAGCTCCTCGCGATCGAGCCGCCGGAAGAGGTCGAACTCCGGATCGACGTCGAGGCGGAGCGGCCGTCCCGGCACTGCAAGCTCCAACCCACGGAACTTTGTGTCGAGTCGGAACGTCGTCTGGTACGCCTGCTCGCGGCCTTCGAGCGTCACGGCGACGGGCACCCGCAGCCGGTACACCGGGCCGGGCTGGGTTTGCTCGACAAGCGCCTCAAGGAGATACTTCTCGCTGCTACCCAGCCGAAGCGCCTCCGCATGGCTGACCTTCAAGGCGGGCGCACCGGCTTTCTCAACCCACGGCGCGAGCAGGCTGCCCGTTCTCCCCACCGCGCTCGCGAGCGCACGGTCGAGATCCGCGAATGTCGCCCGGCGGAAGCGAAATTGTTCGAAAAATCCGCGGAGCGCCCGGAGAAACGCGTCGTCCCCGAGTTCTCGTCGCACCAGGTGGAAGACCATCAACGCCTTGCCGTAACCGACGGCCTCGGTGGCTGCGCTGTGGCGCGCGCGAAATTGCGTCAGCGGAAAATCCTTCGCCTCCGCCACGTAGTCTGCGTACTTCTGCAACGCCGCCCGGCGATACTCCGCGCCCGCTCCGCGCTGTTCCTGGATCAGGTGATCGGCAAGGTACGCGGTCAGCCCCTCGCTCCAGTTGCCGCCATCGACATCCACGAACACGCCGTTGCCCCACCAGTTGTGCAGGATCTCGTGGGGGTACGACGAAGTAAGGATGAACGGCAGGCGGATGACCGTCGAGCCGAGCAGCGTGAACGACGGCATGCCGTAGCCGGTCTCCCGAACGTTCTCGACCATCGCGAATTTCTTGTAGGGATACGGACCGAGCAGCGCCGAGTACAGGGCGAGGTACCGTCCGGTGGCATCGAGGTACGAATCGGCGAGCGCCTGATCCGGCGTCCGAAGGAACGCCATCGCCGTGACGCCGCCCGCGTCTCGCGTGTACTCCGTCAGCGGCCCGCCGACCAGGTGGATCTCGTCCTGCGGCTCGGGCGACTCCCATCCGACCAGGTTCTGAGCGGCCTCTCGCCGGTGCGTGGTGCGCCGGCCCTGGCTGATCACTTCCCACGACGCCGGCGCGCGCACTTCGATCGAAAACGTCACGAGACCGTGATCGAACACGGGGTACCACACGTCTTGCCCGGAGAGCGCGATCCCTTCCGTCGAGATGGCGAGGCCGGAAGAGCCGTCGGCCGGCGTGTCATGCGGGCGCGCGGGTTCGCCTTCGTACTTCAGCGTGATGGCCCGATCGGTCTCCGCGAACGTCACCGTGTACGCCGTCACGGGCACGCCCGCCGCTTCGATCAGCGGCGCGAGGGCGGGGATGCGCGACACATCGCGCTGAACCACGGCGTCGGGCGCCGAGGTCGTCAGTCTGAGACCGGCATTGAGGAGAAAGTGGTAGACGCCGTGTTGAACGGCACCAATAAGCGGCCGCGGAGGGCGTTCGCCG
>MHEO01000018.1:0-1760 GCA_001803875.1 Nitrospirae bacterium RIFCSPHIGHO2_01_FULL_66_17
AGAAGATGCCGATCGAGACGTCGAGCTTCATGATCCCGCGCTGGTACAGGCCGTGGATGATCCAGACCGTGCCGAGCCCGAACAGGATCGCCATCCCGAGGGGGGACACGCCCGTCAGATAGCCGAAGGTGACCCCCGCGAACGCCGCGTGCGACGTGCCCGCGCCGATGAACGACAGGCCGCGCAGCACGACGAAGACGCCGATGATCGAGCACAGGACGCCGATGATCAGCGACGCCGTCAGCGCGCGCTGCATGAACCCGAAGGTCAAGAGATCAAGCATAGTTCAAATCCCCCCATCCCCCCTTTGCCAAAGGGGGGCTCTTCAGCCACTCCCCACATCCCCCCTTTGAAAAAGGGGGGCGAGGGGGGATTTTCTGGGTAGGTCACGCGTGGTGGTCCCCCACGATGACGTAGGGCGTCTTGTCGTGATCGGCCAACACCACGTCCTTTCCGTACACCTGCGCCAGCGTGTCCCGCGTCAACACCTGCGCCGGCGGCCCCGCGGCGAACAGCCGCGTCTTGAGCAGGACGAGGCGGTCCGCGACCTGGCTGATGAGGTTGATGTCGTGCGTGACGAACAGGATGGTGAGGCGCAGGTCGCGGTGCAGCCGGGTGATGAGATCCATGATCGCGTGCTGGGTGGGCGCGTCGATCCCCGTGGTGGGCTCGTCGAGCAGCAGCACCTCGGGGCGCTGCGCCAGCGCCCGCGCGATCATCACGCGCTGCTGCTGGCCGCCCGACAGCTCGCCCAGCGGGGTGCGCGCTTCCGAAAGCAGATCGACCGCGGCCAGCGCCTCCCGCACGATCGCGTGGTCGGCTTTGTGCGGGTACCGGAACAGGCCGATCGTGCTGTAACGCCCCATCAGCACCGCCTCGGCCGCGGTGATCGGAAAGTGGGGATCGACCAGGTCCTTCTGCGGCAGATAGCCGATGCGGGCGCGGTGCTCGCACCGCAGGCGGTCGCACGCGCAGTCGAAGACCCGGACCGATCCGCTGACCGGGGAGACGAGGCCCAGGATGGCCTTCAGAAACGTGGTCTTCCCTGAGCCGTTGGGTCCGATCACGCCGATGAACTCGCCCGGCCGCACGCCCAGAGTGACGTTGTCCAGGGCGATCCGGTCGCGGTAGAGGATCGTCGCGTGCTCGAAACGGATCACGTCTAGCGTGGCGCTCAATCGTTGCCTCGCGTCTAGCGTGACGCTAGATTGTTGCTTGGCGTCGCCGGGCGTCGTCATCGCAGCGCGGCCGCCAGCGTGGCGGCGTTGTACCGCATCATCGACAGGTAATCATCGGTGCCGGGGATGGCGCCCGGCAGCGGGGTCAGGACGACGACCGTGGCGCCGGTCTCCTGCGCGATCGCCTCGGGAATCTTGGGCGAGAGCTGGGGTTCGGACACGATCACCCGGATGCCTTCCTTTTTGATCGTCCGCACGAGGCCGGCCACGCGTTTGGCCGACGGTTCGCTCCCGATCTGGGTGAAGATGTCGCCCCGGATCTGCAGGTTGAAGCGCCGGGCGAAGTACGGCCACGCGGGGTGGTGCGTGACGATCTTGCGGTTGGGCACGTTCTTGAACAGATCGACGATCGCCCGCTGGAGGTCGTCGAGCTGCTTGAGGTACGCCGCCTGGTTCGCGAGGTAGACCTTGCGCCGCGCGGGGTTGGCGCGCACGAGGCCGTCCGTGATCTGGCGGATCATGGCCTGCGCGTTCTCGGGGTCGAGCCACACGTGAGGGTTGCCGCCCGCGCGGTGCTCTTCG
>MHEO01000018.1:1791-2344 GCA_001803875.1 Nitrospirae bacterium RIFCSPHIGHO2_01_FULL_66_17
GTCCGTGCGGGTCCTCGCCCCGCATCAGCGGGATGCCGCGCGACGTGTCGACCACGATCAGGCGGGGATTCTCGGCGTTCCTGATGAGGCCGTTGACCCAGACCTCGAGCCCCAGCCCCACCTTGACCAGGACCGCCGCCTCGCGCACGGCCTGGATGTCGCTCGGTTTGGGCGTGTAGGTGTGCTCGCTTTCGAGGCCGGTGATCAGGCTCTTGACGCGCACGTGTTCGCCGCCGACCGCGCGGACGAAGTCGGCGAGGACCGGCAGTGTCGCCACGATCGGGACGGGCTCGGCGCGCGCCGTCGCGGCGAGCGCGAGGCAACAATCTAGCGTCACGCTAGACCCGAGCGCGACGAGCGGACCGAGCGCGACGAGCAGCCGGGACCTCCGCAGGCGCGCGAGGCCACGATTTAGCGTCACGCTAGACGCGAGGCCACGATTGAGCGTCATGCTAGGACGCCAGTCCGAGTATTTGGGTGTTGGAGCCTGTTCAGGAATGGCCAGATGCAAGGCGGAAGGAGGGCTTGCGCGCGGAGCGTACTGGTTCGTACG
>MHEO01000019.1:0-4300 GCA_001803875.1 Nitrospirae bacterium RIFCSPHIGHO2_01_FULL_66_17
GCGTTGGGCCCGCGAGCGGGATCGGGGCCGGAGCGCAGGGCGCGGTCGTCTCCATCGTGAGCACGGGTTTTGAATCGGGCGCGTCGGTTCGGATCGGGACGGCCGTGACTCAAGATCCCGCGATCACGCTCACGTCGGGATTTCGCGCCTACGACACCGCCGACGGCGGAACCGTCACCATCAACGTGGATCCCGCCGCGTCGCCGGGGGCCCGCGACGTGACGCTGACCACGCCCGGCGGGTACGCCTCGTCGTGTCCGACGTGTCAGGTGATGATTAATCCCGGTCCGGTCATTACCTCGGTGAGCCCGGCGCTCGGGCCGGGGGCATCGGGAGTGGAGCTCACTCTGGCCGGGGCGAACTTCTCCTCCGCGCAGACCACGCTCACCAGGCTCGTCACGAACGCGGCAACGACGCTTTCCGTGGCGAGCACTGCCGGCTTCCCGGCGCCCGGCGTGGTTCCCGTGGACGCCGAATTGATTTCGTATACCAGTAAGACGGCGACCAGCCTATCGGGTCTCACGCGCGCCGCATTCGGAACAACGGCGACCGATCACGCTAACGGCGCGGTGGTTATGGTTGCACTGGCCACGGTCACGCTCCCGGCCGGCGTGACTGGGAGTTGCGTGGTGCCTGGCGGCTCCGGCATCACGTGCAAGAATGTCGCGGTCGCCCCAAGCGTTCTGCCGGGGAGTTACCCGGTGATCGTGACCAATCCGGACGGGGGACGGGGTTCCGGCGCGCTGACGGTGAACCCGGCGCCGGTCTTCGGCTCGATTTCGCCGAATCAGGGCACGGTAGGCTCCCTGACGGCCGTGACGATCACGGGAACCGGGTTCCAGACCGACGTGACGGTCGTGATGGACGCCGAGATCGGCGTCACGGTAACGGCGGTGAGTGCCACGGCGATCTCGGCGGACCTGGCGATCGCTTCGACCGCCACCGCGGGCTACCATCCGCTGACCCTGATGAACCCTGACGGTGGCACGATCACTGTCCCGCAGGCATTCTCTGTCGGGACCCCGCCGGCCGATGCCATCTCGGCGCTCGCAACGTACGGCCAACAGGACCTGGCGGCCGTTCAGTATCAGCGGTCGAGCCCCACCGGCTGGTCGAGTCGACTGGCCGGTCCGTCCCTGGATGCGCCGCCGGTGTGGCAGGTGATGAAGGCGAACCCGGTTCGGGATGAGCGGATCCTGGCGGTTGTGGACGAGCAGCGACGCCTCACGCTCCACGTGTGGAACGGCCAAGCCTGGATGGGCGATCTGCAGGCGACGGCCTCGACCGGCCTCCGCCGTCCCACGCAGACCGTGGACGTCGCATTCGAGCAGGTGACCGGAGGGAAAGGCCTGGCGGTCTACGCCGTAACGGGGTCCTCGTCGCTCCAGTACCGCACGTGGGACCCGACGACGCTGACCTGGAGCGCCGAAGATTACGTGGCGGGTCCCATCGATCCCATCGAGATGATGGGCACGCCGCTGTGGGTGCGCCTTGAGACCCGGCCGACGACGGATGAGATCCTGCTGGTGTACGGGGACTCCGCGAACACCGTCGGCGCGGCGGTGTGGCGGGGCGCGACCCAAACCTGGACGGACCCGATGGTCTTGACGACCACCGCGCCAGGCCACGACGCGCCGCTGTTCGACGTGGCGTTTGAACGGGCGACCGGGCGGACGTTGGTGGCGTGGGCGACGACCAGCACGCCGAGCGCGCCGCACTACCGGATATGGAACAGCGGGTGGGGCGCCGAGTCGACCGCGCCATCGGCGTCCGACGCTCCCGCCCCGACCCTCACGGCGCTCCGTCTCGCGGCCGATCCCGTCGCGACCTCGAAACGCATTGCGCTTGCGGCGAGCAGCGGGACGCCCGTGGGCACGTTGGCGACGTTGCTGTGGGACGGCGTGCAATCGCAATGGTCGGCGTCGGCGGATATTCTGACGACGGACCTGGCGATGGATGGCGGAGGGCGCGGATTCGATCTTGGCTGGGAGGGAGCAAGCGGCGATCAGGTCGCGGTCTACGCCACCCGTCAGAGCCCGCGGGGCGTCTACCAGGCGCGGTCGCCGGCGTCGGCATGGTCCGCGTCCGCCGCGCTCCCGCCGCTTCCGGCCGATGTGCAGACCACGCTCACGCCCCCGTGTCTCATCGACAGCACCAACTGTGTCACGATCGCGGGGACGACGCTCTACGTGACGAGCACGACCGGCTTCCCGGCGGCCGGTGTCGTCGCCGTCGATGCCGAACTGATTCGGTACACCAGTAAGACGACGACCAGCTTCTCGGGCCTCACGCGGGGCGCGTTCGGGACGACGGCGGACCAGCATGCGAACGGGGCTGCGGTGAGCCTGCGGGCGTTTCCCGCGTGGATCGAGCTGGCCGGTGCGCGCGGCCTTGATAACCTCGCGCTGGCGCTGTTCGACGGCGCCGGGCGCGTCACGCTCGGGCAGTGGAATGGAACCGCGTGGGGCGGCGCCCTCGAGGCGCAGACTCAAGGGGCGGGGTTCATGTCGGCGGTCGCCGGTCGGGCGGTGGCGGTGACCCTGGCCCAGCACTTGGCGGGGATCACGTCCCCTCCGCCAGTAACGGACACCACTTCCCCGGCGACCCCCACGCTGGCCGCAGGTACGCCCGCCGTGACGTCGGTGCCCCTCTCCTGGGTGGCGGTTGGGGACGACGGCATGGCCGAGGGGATGGTGAGCCGCTACGAACTTCGCCGGACGCGTGGAACGGACAGCACGATCCAGACGATCAGCGCGACGCAAGCTCCGGGGTCGGGAGTGATGGAGACGACCACCGTCACGGGATTGCAGGGGGGAACGACGTACACCTTTGAACTCCGGGCGCTGGACGAGGTGCCCAACGCCTCGGACTGGTCGGCGCCCGTGACGGTGACGACCCTGGTTGATCAGCCGCCGGCCGCGATCACCTTGGGGGCGACCGCGGCGACGCCCAACGCGATTGCGATCCAATGGACGGTGTTGGCGGATGACTCGGGACCCCTGGCGGGCTACGACGTGCGCTACTCCACGACACCGTTCAACTCCGACACGTTCGACACGGCAATCCCGTACACGGCCCACGCGCCGCAAACCGTGGGGGACACGGCCACGCTGGTGCTCGACGGCCTCGTACCTGGAACGCCGTATTACATCGGCGTGAAGGCGATGGACGCGATCGGACAATGGGGGGTGCTCTCGAACGTGCTGAATGCCTGGACCGCGGACGCGGTGTTGACCGACACGAACGCACCCGCGCCGATTTCGGATTTGACCGTGTTCGCGGCGGCAACGACGAGCGTGTCGCTCTTGCTCCAGTGGACGGCGACCGGTGACGACGCGTCGGTGGGGACCGCGGGCGCGTACGAGGTGCGCTACGCGACGGCGCCCTTGACCACGACCAACTTCGCCCGGGGCACCCTCGTGGCGGCGTTCCCTCCGGGCCCCGCAGGGTCGGCGCAGGAGTTGGCGGTCTCGGGGTTGAGCTCGAACACGGCGTACTATTTCGCCATCGACGTCGTCGATGACGGGGGCAATCACTCGGGTCTCTCGAACCTTGCGACGGGCCGCACGGCCCTGAGGCGGGGCTATAACCTGGTCTCGGTGCCACTCGTCCTGACGGCTCCCAATGACACCGCCGACATGGTCTTCGGCGACGACGTCGGGCTTCCGGTGTACGCGTACCGCTGGAAGTCGTCGGGGCCCTTGACTACCGACGGCTGTTACCTCGGCACGATCGCGATCCCCGGCTTCACTGTCTGCGGACCGCTCGGGTCGGTCCAGACCGGCGCGGGGTACTTCCTCTATTCGTCGTCGGGGACGCAGGCGGTACTCGACGCGCTGGGAGTTCCCGTGCCCGACTCGCCCTACAACGTGCCCCTTGACCTGGGGTTCAACATGGTCGGGAATCCCTACGGTCAGGAGATCGCGTTGGCGTCGGTGCAGGTCAAGCGCATAAGCACGGGGGAGATCGCGTTGTACGCCGCTGCGGTGACGAAGGAGTGGGTCGGTCGGGCGATCTATATCTACGATGGGGTGACGACGCAACCGTACGACCTCACCGACGTTCCACCGCCGGTCTTGAAGCCGTGGAATGGAGTCTGGGTGCAGAGTCTGGTTTCTGACGTGGTGTTGGTGTTCGGTCGTCCTTAAGAGGAGTGGTGACGTGAAGAGCGGACGATGGATAGGGTGTCTGGTGGCGGCGTGGGGGTTTGCCGCGCTTCCGGTATCGGCTGCGGAACTCTCGCTCATGGTGGCGGTGCCCTCCCAGGACGCCGAGGGTGGGGTCGCCAAGAACCGATTGC
>MHEO01000019.1:4393-43039 GCA_001803875.1 Nitrospirae bacterium RIFCSPHIGHO2_01_FULL_66_17
CGTTCCCGTCGCCGGTGCTGATGGCCGAGATTCGACGCCCGGGAACGCCGTCGGGCGAACCGTCCCTCTGGTGGGATGTTCGGAGCGAGACATTTCCCCAAGAATGGGAAGTGGGGGTGACGTCGGATCAGCCGGGGGTCCCGGTCACGCTGACTTGGACGGCTCCCCCGACGGTGGCCGGTCAGTGCGGCCAGGTGTCGTGGACGATGCGGGACATGCTGACCAGCCAGCCGATTGACTTGACGGCGTCCGCCGCCACGCATGGCTACGCCAACCAGGTCGGGACCGTAAGACGATTCCTCGTGACGGCCGCCGTCGTTTCCGCCGGGTCGCCGCCTCCCGCGCCGTTTAACGTGTGGATCCCTCGTCAGGGCCGCGGCAGCGCGTATCTCGCGTGGTCGGGACCTCGGGATCCGGCCTTGCGGTATCACGTGTATCGCGAGGATGGCCGGGGCCGGGTGCGGGTCACGTCGTTTCCCCAGAGCGCCGCGAGTTATCTGGACTCCGGGCTCGACGGCGCCGGATCGGTCACGTACCGGGTGACGGCGGTGGATGCCCAGGGCTGCGAGAGTGCCGACTCTCCCGCCGCGGTCGTCGCGCACCGCCGGTAGCGAGCGATGGAAAAACAACAGCGGACCCGGCGAACCAAGCGGATCGAAGTTCGGTTCGGTCCCGAACGGCCCACCGACCTGGGATTTACGATCGACGTGTCGGAGACGGGGCTGTTCGTCAAAAGCAATACGGTCTATCCACCCGACACCCGGTTGGTGTTGGAGCTCTCCCTCTCCGACAGGCGCGTGCTCTCGCTTCGCGGCCGGGTGATGTGGGCCAAGCGCGTGCCGCCTCAGTTGGCCCGTCACCTCAGGAAGACCGGCATGGGCGTTGAGTTGATCGACCCTCCCTCCGAGTATCTCGATCTGGTCAAGGCGTTGTCCTCCGCGGTTTGACTTCATTTTCCGCCGCTCGCTATAATCGACCAGCGGAGCGACATGGCGAGCGTGGGCACTCATGACTTCGTGACGGTCACCGTCAACGGGGCGGTTTCCGCGCTGCCCCGCGGGACGACGATTGATCGACTGCTCGCCGATCTCGGCGTCATCGCGGATCGCGTGGTGGTCGAAGTGAATCTGTCGGTCGTCGAGCGGGGCGCCTTCGCGACCACGACGATCGAGGAGGGGGATCGCGTTGAAATCGTCAATTTCGTCGGAGGCGGGCATGGCGGATGACCGCTTGCGCATCGGCTCGATCGAGCTGAAATCCCGCCTGATCGTCGGAACCGGGAAATTCAAGGACTTCGCGGAAACCAAGCGGGTGATCGACGCCTCCGGCGCCGACATGGTGACGGTCGCGGTCCGACGCGTCAACATTACCGATCGCGCCAGTGAAAACCTGCTGGACTACCTTAACCCCAAAGAGTATCGGATTCTGCCGAATACCGCAGGATGCTATACCGCTGAGGAGGCGATTCGCACGGCGCGCCTCGCGCGCGCGGCCGGCGTGTCCGATCTGGTCAAGCTCGAGGTGATCGGCGACCAGCGGACGCTCTTTCCGGACACCGACGCGCTGTTGCAGGCCGCCAAGGTCCTGGTCAAGGAAGGATTCGTCGTTCTGCCGTACACCACGGATGACCCGATCATGGCCAAGAAGCTCGAGGATGCCGGGTGCGCGGCGGTGATGCCGCTGGCGGCGCCGATCGGATCGGGATTGGGCATCCGCAACCCCTATAATCTTCGAATCATCCTGGAAACGATCAAGGTGCCGGTCATCGTGGACGCGGGGGTCGGAACCGCGTCCGACGCGGCGATCGCCATGGAGCTGGGGTGCGCCGGCGTGCTGATGAACACCGCCATCGCGGGCGCGCGCGATCCGTTCATGATGGCGGAGGCCATGCGAAGCGCGGTCCTGGCCGGGCGGCTGGCCTATCGCGCCGGTCGGATCCGAAAGCGGCTCTACGCCACCGCCTCGAGCCCGCTGGACGATCTGATCGAATAGGGGCGCCAGCCGGTCTGAATAAACGGCGAGCGACCACGGTTTTCCCTGTAGGCGGAGAATACCCGCCGTGAAGCCCGCGGGGTTCGGATGACGCCCGATTGGTTGCTCTACCTGATCACCGATCGCCATCTCATCGGTGATCGTCCGTTGACCGAAGTGGTGGCCGCCGCCTTGCATGGCGGAATCCGCGCCATTCAGCTCCGCGAGAAAGACCTCTCCAGCCGCGATCTGCTCCGCCACGCGACCGACCTCATCCCCCTGACCCGCAGCGCGGGAGCCGTCCTGCTCATCAACGATCGGATCGATGTAGCGTTGGCGGTCGGGGCCGACGGAGTCCATCTGCGGACCGACAGCCTGCCGACGCGGGTCGTGCGACGCGTCCTCGGCCCCCGAAAGCTGATCGGCGTCTCGACCCACTCGCTCGCCGACGTTCGCCGGGCCGCCGAGGAGGGCGCCGACTTCGTCACCTTCGGGCCGGTGTTCGCGACGCCGTCAAAAGCCCGATACGGCCGGCCGCTGGGGCTCGACGCGCTCGCCGAGGTGTGTCGGTGGAGCCCGATTCCGGTGTATGCGCTGGGCGGCATGGGAGGGGACCGCATCGCGTCGGCGATGGCCGCGGGCGCGCGGGGCGTCGCCATGATCTCCGCAGTCATGTCTCAACGGGATGTTCGCTCGGCGGCGGCGGCGTGCCTGGCGGCCGCCGAAGTGCACGGGCCGGCCGCGCGGTTGACCCACGTTTCCGCGGGTGTTACAATTCAGTCACACACAGGCGCCTCGCGGAATACCTCGATAGGATTATTAGGAAGGGAGGGGCCATGAGCGAGTCAAAACGACAATCGGGCAAGCTCAATTCCTTAAAATCCACGCTCAGAAAGTTGCAGGACCAGCTGGCCGGCAACGATTCCGACGAGCCCTTGGCCTATCGCCGCGAGATCGAGAAGCTGCAAGTCCAGATCCGAACGATGGAAGAGGAGCTCCACGAGACGGCGCAATCTCGGGATCAGCTCCAGCAGGCCCATCGACAGAACGAAAAGCTGATCCTGGCATTGCAGGAGGCGCGGGAGCAGATCGAGGCGCTCAAGATCGAGGTCGAAAAGCTCACCGCCCCGCCGTCCTCGTATGCGATTTTCTCCGACTCGAACGACGACGGGACCGTCAACATCTACATCGCGGGCCGGAAGATGAAGGTGAATCTCCACCCTGATGTGAAGGTTGGGGAGCTGCGGAAGGGGCAACAACTCGTCCTCAACGAGGCGCTCAATGTGGTGGAGGCGTGCGACTTTGAGATCCAGGGCGAGGTGGTCCGGCTCAAGGATCTGCTGAGCGAACACCGCGCGATCGTGTCGTTGCGGGGCGATGAAGAGCGGGTCGCGGAAATCGCCGCCCCCTTGCTCGGCGAGCGCCTGAGCGTGGGGGACCACGTCCTGTTTGACACGCGTTCGGGCTACCTGCTGGAGAAGCTGCCCAAATCCGAGGTCGAGGAAGTGGTGTTGGAAGAGGTGCCCGACGTGAGCTACGAGCAGATCGGGGGCCTGACGGACCAGATCGAACAGATTCGCGACGCCGTCGAACTGCCCTTCCTCCATAAAGATCTCTTCGCGGAATATCACCTGTCTCCGCCCAAGGGCATCCTGCTGTACGGTCCTCCCGGGTGCGGCAAGACGCTGATCGCGAAGGCGGTGGCCAACTCGATCGCGAAGAAGCTGGGCCACCTGACGGGGCGTGAGGTGAAGAGCTTCTTCCTGCACGTCAAAGGTCCAGAGTTGCTGAACAAATACGTGGGTGAAAGCGAGCGCCAGATCCGCGAGGTGTTCAAAAAGGCCAAAGAAAGAGCCCAGGAAGGGATGCCCGTCATCGTCTTCTTCGACGAGATGGACTCGCTCTTCCGCACGCGGGGGACGGGTATCTCATCGGATGTGGAGTCCACCATCGTGCCACAGTTCCTGGCCGAGATCGACGGAGTGGAGCGGCTCCGGAACGTGATCGTGATCGGGGCGAGCAATCGGCAGGATTTGATCGATCCGGCCGTCCTGCGTCCCGGTCGCCTCGACGTGAAGATTCGGATCGATCGGCCCGATCGCCGTGCGGCGAAGGACATCTTGGGGAAATACCTCTCGACCGATCTCCCGTATCACCTCTCCGACGGCCGGACGGTCGCGGAGGTCGTGCCCGACCTGATCGACCAGGTGGTCGATCACATGTACAGCGCAAGCGAGGAGAACAAGTTCCTCGAAGTGACCTACGCCAATGGTGAGAAGGAGACGCTGTATTTTAAGGATTTCGCCAGCGGAGCGGTCATCGAAGGGGTCGTTTCGCGCGCGAAGAAATACGCGATCAAGCGCATCATCGCGACCAGCGAGCGCGGCATCCGCCTCGAGGACCTCCTCAAGGCCGTGCGGGATGAGTTCCGCGAGCAGGAGGATCTTCCAAACACCACCAACCCGGACGACTGGGCGAAGATCGCCGGGCGCAAGACCGAGAAGATCGTCCATGTCCGGACGATCACGACCAGCCGGGCCACCGAATCGCGGAAGATCGAGACCGTCACAACCGGGCACTATTTATGACGCCTCGCATCCTCGGCACCGAGACGGAATTCGGGGTTGCGGTGAAGGACGCCGGTGTCCAGGACCCGGTGTCGAACGCCATTCTGTTGGTCAACAGCGTTGCCGCGGTGCCGTCCCGCACCACGCTGTGGGATTACGAGAACGAGAACCCCCTCGTCGATGCCCGCGGGTTTGAGGTGGAAGGGGAGAAGGAGCGTCCCGCGCCGGACTACAATCGGTTGCTCAACAAGCTACTCGGAAACGGCGGGCGCCTATACGTAGACGGGGCGCACCCCGAGTATGCGACGCCAGAGTGCACGCGGATCGCGGACGTCGTGCGGTATGAAAAAGCCGGCGAGCGGATTGTGGAAGCGTGCCGGATGGGCGCCGACCGCACGAGCGGCGATCGTCGGTTCGTGATCTACAAGAACAACACCGACGGGAAGGGAAACAGTTACGGTTACCACGAAAATTACCTCGTCTCGCGCTCCGTTCCCTTCATGCGGTTCGCGACGCATCTGACCCCCTTTTTCGTCACCCGGCAGATTTTCGCGGGGGCGGGCAAGGTGGGGGCGGAAAACCGCGCGGACTCCGCGCCGTACCAGATGTCGCAGCGCGCGGACTTCTTTGAGGTCCTGGTAGATTTGAACACCATGGTCAAGCGTCCGATCATCAACACGCGAGACGAACCCCACGCCGACCCCGCGAAGTACCGAAGGCTGCACGTGATCGTCGGCGATGCGAACATGTCCGAGGTCACGACGTACCTCAAGTTGGGGGTCACGGCCCTCGTCGTGTCGATGATCGAAGAGGGCTACATGGTCAAGGAACCGAAGTTGGCCGACGCGGTGCGCTCGATCAAGGACGTGTCGCGCGATCTGACGCTCAAGCAGCCGATCGCGCTGGACGACGGCCGCCAATGGACTGCGGTGCAGGTCCAGGAGTATTATTTAGAAACCGCGCACCGTTATTGTGCGGAGCGCGGCGCCGATCCCGAAACCAAAGATATCCTGGCCCGCTGGGAGCGGGTGCTGAGGCTGCTGGCGAGCGATCCGTCGCAGTTGTCGCGTGAGATTGATTGGGTGATCAAGCAGGATCTCCTGCAATCGTACATCGACCGCAAGGGCTGCGATTGGGATGACCCTCGCGTGGCCATGATGGATTTGCAGTACCACGATCTTCGGCCGGAGAAAGGCTTGTTTGCCACGTTGGACAAGGGTGGGTACGTCGATCGGCTCGTCGATCCGAACACCATCGACGAGGCGTTGACGGCGCCTCCGACCGATACCCGGGCGTATTTTCGAGGGCGATGCCTCCAAAAGTTTCCGGACCGAGTCTACGCCGCCAGTTGGGCGTCGATTCTCTTTGATGTGGGGCAGGCGGTGGTCAAACGCATTCCCCTCAATGAACCCGCGCGGGGGACCAAGGCGCTGGTCGGCGCCTTGCTGGACGAGTCGGACACGGTGGAGGCGCTCGTCTCGCGCCTCAGCGCTTAACCGGCCTGGGGCGTGCGGGCGCCGCGGGTTCCTAGCCTGCCGCAAGGGGGGTGATGACGATGTCGCAGGAGAAGAAACGAGACCTGAAAAAAGTGGGTCGGCGCGACGAAGCGTCGGCAAGCCCCAACCCTGAAACCGTCGAAAAAGGAAAGAAGATGAAGGAAAACATCGACAAGCTGCTCGATGAAATCGACGAGGTGTTGGAAGAGAACGCCGAGGAGTTTGTCAAAAACTACGTTCAAAAAGGAGGCGAGTGACGGTGGTCTTCGACCCCGAACAGCTCGGATCAAGTTTTTACGATTTACTGATCACCCAGTACCCGCATCTCAGCCCCGGCCGTCCGATTCCTTGGACGGCCGGTCCGTCCCATGCGGACGCGTCTCCGCTTGCGGCGGCGGTTCCTCACGGGACCACGATTTTGGCCATTCGGTACGCGGGGGGGGTGGTGATTGCCGGCGATCGCCGGGCCACCGAGGGGTATCAAATCTCGGGCCGTCGCATCGAGAAGGTGTATAAGGTTGATGACTGGTCCGCGATGGCGATCGCCGGGGCGGCCGGTCCGTGCCTCGATATGGTCCGCCTGTTTCAAACCGAGTTGGAACACTACGAAAAACTCGAGGGCACCCCGCTGTCCGTCGACGGCAAGGCGAACAAGCTGGCCCAAATGGTCAAAGGCAATTTGCCGTCGGCGTTCCAGGGGCTGATCGTGATCCCGCTCTTCGCCGGTTACGACGCGCGCCAGCGTGAGGGGCGGATTTTCAAATACGACATCGCGGGGGGACGGTACGAAGAGACCGATTACCACGCGACCGGTTCCGGCGGGAAAGACGCCAAAACGGCGATCAAGCAGTATTATAAATCCGGTCTGAACGAGCATGAAGCGATCGGGTTGGCGGTGGAGGCGTTGTGCAATGCGGCCGAAGAGGACGTCGCGACCGGCGGACCGGATCCCAACCGGGGCATCTATCCGACGGTGAAAACCGTGTCTGCGGCGGGGATTGTCGACGTCCCCTCCGAACGGATCGCGCCGTTTTATACGGCGTTCTTGGAAAAGCGGCGGGAGCGCTAAATGGCCTTACCCTACTACGTCTCGCCCGAACTGATCATGCAGGACAAGGCCGAGTATGCCAAGAAGGGCATCGCCCGCGGGCGCTCGACCGTCGCCATGGAGTACGAGCACGGCGTGGTGCTCATGGCGGACAACCCCAGCGTGTCACTCAACAAGATCTCTGAGATCTACGACCACATCGCCTTCGCCGGCGCGGGGAAATACAGCGAGTTTGAGAATCTTCGGAAGGCGGGGATTCGTCACGCGGACATGAAGGGGTATCTCTACAGCCGAGAAGACGTGACGACCAAATCCTTGGCGAACGCCTACTCCCAGAGCCTTGGGACCATCTTCAGCCAGGAGATCAAGCCCCTGGAGGTCGAGATCCTGGTGGTCGGGCTTGGCGAGGGCGAGACCTCCGAGATGTACCGGATCTCGTTCGACGGCAGCATCTTTGACGAGAAGCTCGTCGCGGTGATCGGTGGTCGATCTGAGGCGATTATGGCGCACCTCAAGCAGCAGGTCGAGGGCCCGCGGCCCCTCCCTGACGCGCTCAAAAAAGGGTTGGAGGCGCTGGCGAGCGTCGGGCAACCGGAGCTTCGCTTGCAGCAGATGGAGATCGCCGTGCTGGATCGCCGCCGATCCGGACGGAAGTTCAGGCGGTTGTCGCAGGCGGAGCTGATCGACCTCAGCGGGTGACTCGAATGATGCCCCCACGCATATTCGGACTCGAGAACGAATACGGGTTGATCTTTTCTCCCAACGGCCGGGTGTATCTGCCGATGGAGAAAATTCTGGGATACATCTTCGAAGGACTCATCCCCAACAGTTGGCCGTCCAACGCCTTTTTGTGCAACGGGGCTCGGTTTTATCAAGACACCGGCTGTCACCCGGAGTACTCCACACCGGAATGCGATCACCTGCGAGACCTTGTCATCCACGACAAAGCCGGCGAGCGGCTCTTGGAAGCCTGCCTACCGATGGCGGAGAAGCGCCTGCGCGAAGAAGGCCTCATCGGCGAGATTTACATTTTCAAGAACAACACCGATTCGATGGGGAACACCTACGGGTGTCACGAAAATTATCTGATGCGGCGCGATCTCGATTTCTGGAAAATCACGGAGCAACTCATCCCGTTTTTCGTCACGCGCCAGATCTTTGCGGGAGCGGGCAAGGTGCTGAAAGTCTCCGGCCGGACCCATTTCTTTCTGTCCCAGCGGGCGCAGCACATCCACGAAAAGACCTCGTCCTCGACGACCTCGTCGCGGAGCATCATCAACACACGGGATGAGCCCCACGCGGACGCCGAAAAATATCGCCGGTTGCACATCATCGTCGGTGACTCGAACATGTCCGAACTGGCAACCTATCTGAAAGTCGGCACGACGGCGGTCGTACTCTCGATGATCGAGGAAGGATTCACGGTCAAGGGTATGGAACTCGAGGATCCCGTCAAGGCGATCCGGGACATCTCCCGCGATCCGACGCTGAAGAAGCGCGTTCGACTCGAGGACGGCCGCGAATGGACGGCCCTTGAGATCCAGATGACGTACTGGGAGCGGGCGCAGGCGTACCTCGCGGCCCTGGGGTCGAGCGCCGACGAGACGACCCGGGACCTGATCGAGTATTGGGGAGACGTGTTACAGAAGTTGGCGACGAATCCGATGGAATTGGCTCAGGAGCTTGACTGGGTCATCAAAAAGAACGTGATGGATTCGTTCATCGCGCGCAAGAACTGCGGATGGGACGATCCCCGCGTCGCATTGATGGATCTCCAGTATCACGACGTGAAGCGGAATCGCGGGCTGTACTACCTGTTGGAGCGGCAGGATGTGGTCGAGCGGTTGGCGACCGAAGAGGAGATTCAGCGGGCCATGACGGTGCCGCCCCAGTCCACGCGGGCAAAAGTCCGTGGTGATTTCATCAAGTTTGCGAAGGAGAAGAACCGGTCCTACACCGTCGACTGGACCTATTTGAAACTCAACGGGTACTGGGAGGAGACGATCCTCTGCATGGACCCCTTCTCCAGTTCGAACAAACGCGTCGACGAACTGATCGCGGGCGTCGCTGTTTCCCACCGCTGACGTGACGCCCATTCGCTTCTGGCTGCCACTTTTGCTGCTCATCACTGCCGGCCCGACGACCGCGGTGCAAGGACAGGAGGCGGCCGGCGCCGATGTCCGAACCGTCAGGCAGGGCGACGTCATTGCGCTGACCTTTCCCGTCCGAGATGGGATGCAGGCGGTCAGCCTCGACGCGCTCGTCGGGCGGTTTCAGGGACGGGAGGTGCCGGCGTTTTCAGATCCCGACGGGGTGGCGGTGCTGCTCGGCGTCGACATGGAAGACGCGCCCGGAACGAGCGACTTCGTGTTGGAACGCGGGGCCGGAGAGGAGAGGCGGGTGGGCGAGCGTGTGTCGATCACGGTGACGCCTGGCGATTTCGGCGTTCAGGCGCTCTCGCTTCCCGATAAGCAGGTCGATCTCGATTCAGAGACGCTGCGGCGCGTTGAAATCGAACAGCGGACGATGCTGACGGCCATGCAGCGCGTCACGCCGCGCGCGTGGGACGGTGCGTTCATCCTCCCCTCCGACGGGAACATTCAGAACACCTTCGGCCTGCGCCGGGTGATCAACGGCCAGCCGCGTCGCCCCCACACCGGCGAAGACATCAGCGCGCCGGCCGGGGCTCCCGTGTCGGCCATCAACCACGGAACGATCCGGCTCGTCGCCGACCATTTTTTCAGCGGCAAGAGCGTGGTCATCGATCATGGGCTCGGCCTGTATTCGATGTATTTTCACCTGTCGGATGTGACGGTCCATGCGGGCGAGCGGGTCGCGAGGTCGCAGGTCATCGGCGCCGTCGGCGCGACCGGACGGACATCGGGTCCCCATCTGCACTGGGGGGTCCGCCTGAACGGCGCGCGGGTCAACCCACTGTCTCTCCCCGCGGCAACGGTCTCGCTCGGGATGCGAGACATTCCTTAGCAGTATTTCCTCTCCGTCCTCCGCTGCGGTCGGTTCCCTGGATTTCTTGTCGAAACCGGATGCGCCGATTATAATCAATATGCCGGACCGAGCGACGGAGCACGCCGATGGAGTCGACGCACCGCATCAGTGACCAGCATCCTCTCCGGATGTTCTTCACCATCTTGACCGAGAAGAATTTCTATGAGCAGCTCGGGTGGGTGGACCACGGGGTGATTCGCTACGTGGCCGATCTCCTGGCCGACTTTTCACATGCCGATCGCGTGTATCGCTTCCAGGACCGGGACGGCCGGCGGTGCACCCTGGTGTCGGAGA
Source organism: Nitrospirae bacterium RIFCSPHIGHO2_01_FULL_66_17 (assembly GCA_001803875.1). Taxonomy (GTDB): domain Bacteria; phylum Nitrospirota; class Nitrospiria; order 2-01-FULL-66-17; family 2-01-FULL-66-17; genus 2-01-FULL-66-17. The sequence goes on from MHEO01000019.1 coordinate 14,776, forward strand.
TGCTGCGCGATGCCGAATCGGGATCGTCCGGCGTGCCGGAGCGCGACGTCCATCGCCAGATCGGGGATTTCACGCTGTTCATGATGGGGCTGTTCCCCGAGCACCTCGCCCGTCTGAAAACCAGGATTCTGGTGTCGGGGGGGGATTTCCTGCTCGACTACGTCAAGGTCGGCAAACGATCGTACCGGATTGTCTCGGAACTGCCCGAGGCGGCCGGTGAAGACGGCCAGGATGAGGCTCCCCTGTTCCGAAAACTCTCGGACCACTTTGAACTGTGCGTCGCGGGCCTGGGCTGTATCCGCGAGGATCTTCGGCGCGAACCCGACACCCCCCTGGACCGGTTTCGGGAACGGTTTCTCAACTGACGCGGCTAGAGCTTTCGTTCTTCGATGACGACGTCGGCGCTCCGGCGCATGGCGTCCATGTAGGCGTTGAGGGTCCTCTCCTGCTTCTGGGGGAGCGGCGAAGGGAGGGTGGCGTCGGACGTTGGGCCGGGGTTCTGGGCCGCCTGGCGCGCCCGGGCGGCTTCCCAGTCGGGGGCGGACACGGCGGTCGAGTCGCCGACCAGCGACTTGACCTTGGCGATGAGCAGCTCGTCGCGTTGGTTGGTCTCGAAGGCCTCGGGCGTCATGTGATTGTTCTTGAGCACCCGGCGATACAGCTCGGGGTCAAACCGCCCGGTGTCTTCGCGCTGAAAGGCCTTTATGGCGGCGATGGAATCGGCAAGCTCCTGAGGCGAGAGAGTGACGCTCATTCGGCGAGCGGTCTTCAGCCACAGCTCCCGCTCGACCAACGTGTTGATCACCTGGTGTTTGAGGTCAAGCTGCTTGAGCAGATCGGCGTTGAATTGGTCTTTGAACATGTCCCGGTAAAAGCGTTCCGCGTTGCGGTACGCGCGCTCGTACTCGTCGGAGGTGATCGAGCGGTCGCCGATCTGCGCCACCACCGTGGACGCCTCGTCGTCGCCGAAGCCCCACCACCCCATGGTGATGACGAACGTGATCGCGATCACGAGCATGATGCCGCGAAAAACCCAAGGATTCTCAATCGCGCCCTGCCGAAGGAACTTGATCATCGACGCCCCCGCAATGGACGCTATTCTAGGGGATGCCGGCGTCCAAAAGCAACCCCCGCATTCCTGAGCGGGAGACCTTGCGCGGGCGGGCGATGTTCCCTATAATGCACCCGGAGTTGTGATGTCTGACCAACTGATCGGCAAGAGAGTTCCGGGAGCCGGTCACCCCATCCGCATGGATGCCGAGCTGCGCATGCACGCCGAGCCGATGGTCGCCGATCCGCTGTCCCGGTGCGTGGCCAAGTTTCTCGATGTGTTGATGGCGGCCGCGATCAGCCATCTCGCGCCGCCGATCGGTTTTTTTGCCGGCGTCACGTATCTCTTGATCGCCGACGGAGTCCCGCCGGGGCGCAGCGCGGGCAAGCGCCTCCTCGGGCTTGCGGTGCGGGGACCCCGGGGGCGCGAGTGCGGCGTGCGCGAATCGATCCTCCGGAACGCCATTGTGGCGGGCCCCTATGCCCTCTGGCATCTCCTCGCGCAAGGGGGATGGCTGTTGGGCGTGGTCGGCGGGCTCGTGTTCGTCGGTGCCGTTGTCCTGGAAGGCGTGTTGCTCGCTGGAAATCCGCAGGGACTGCGGCTCGGGGATGAGTTGGCGGAAACGCGTGTGGTGGGGGTCACCGTGACGGACCGCGCCTAGGCGCGGGTCTGAGGAGGGAACCGTGGGCATCACAAATACCGTACTGGGCTGGTTTTCGAATGATCTGGCGATCGACTTGGGCACCGCCAACACGCTGGTCTACGTCAAGGGCAAGGGGATCGTCATCAACGAGCCCTCCGTCGTCGCCATCGAGAAAAAGAGCGGCCAGGTCCTCGCCGTCGGCGGCGATGCCAAAAAGATGCTGGGCCGGACCCCCGGCAACATCGTGGCGATTCGACCCATGAAGGACGGCGTCATCGCCGATTTCGAAATCGCCGAAAAGATGTTGCGTCATTTCATCACCCGGGCGCACAACCGCAACACGTTCGTCCGTCCTCGGATCATCATCTGTGTGCCCTCGAAGATCACGCAGGTCGAACAGCGGGCCGTGAAGGACTCGGCCGAGCTCGCCGGAGCCCGCGAGGTGTACCTCATCGAGGAGCCCATCGCGGCGGCGATCGGGGCGGGGCTGCCGATCGCGGAACCGTCCGGCAACATGGTCGTCGACATCGGAGGCGGGACCACCGACGTTGCGGTGATCTCGCTCGCCGGCATCGTGTACAGCGAATCCGTGAAGGTCGCGGGCGACAAGATGGACGACTTCATCATGAGCTACATCAAACGGAAATACAATCTGTTGATCGGCGACCACATGGCGGAGCAGATCAAGTTTGAAATCGGGTCGGCGTATCCCCAGGACGATCGCAAGACGTTCATGATCAAAGGTCGTGATTTGATCTCGGGCATTCCCCGCACCCTGGTGATCGACGACGCGGAAATCCGGGAAGCGCTCGCCGAACCGATCGGCGCGATCGTGAACGCGATCAAGATTGCGCTCGAGAACACCCCTCCGGAGCTGGCCGGCGACATCATCGATCGCGGCATCGTCCTCACCGGCGGCGGGTCGCTCCTCCGGGGGATGGACGTGCGGCTGCGCGAGGAAACGAACCTGCCGATCATCACCGTGGACAACCCGTTGACGACCGTCGTGCTGGGCACCGGCAAGGCGCTGGACCAGATCGATCTGCTCCGGCGCGTCTCGATCCTGGCCCAGTAGGGCGCGGCGACTTTTCGGGATGGGACAGTCCGTTTCCGGTTCGAAGCGGGTGTGGCTGGTGGCGGCCGGACTCGCCGTCCTGATCGGCGTCCTCGTCATCCCGGACTGGCAACGGCGCCCCGCCGCCGTCGTCGAACGTCCGGTGGCGGGCCTCTTCGGCGGCGTGCAGCGGGTCTTGACCTCGACCTCGTCCTGGATCCGCGGCGTCTGGTCGGGCTATCTCGCGTTGGTCGATCTTCGGCGGGACCATCAGCGCCTGCAGGACGATCTCGATCGCACGGTGCGGGAGCGGGACGCGCTCCGGGAAGTGATCGCCGAGAACCGGCGGTTGACCGCGTTGCTGGCGTTTCAGGCGACGACGACGAGGCCATCCCACGGCGCCCGGGTGATCGGACGGGATCCCTCGCGCTGGTACCAGTCGCTCACGATCGACCGCGGGAGCCGGAGCGGGGCGGCTGCCGATCAGGGCGTTGAACTGCCGACCGGGGTCGTGGGCACCGTGATCAAGGTGTTCCCCACCGCCTCCGTCGTGCTGTTGATCAGCGACACGCACAGCGCCGTGCCGGTCCTGGTTCAGCGCACCCGCGAGCAGGGGATCGTCGAGGGCACGTTCGGAGGGCGCCTGCGGCTCAAGTATCTCCCGCCGTCGTCCGACATCCGAGCGGGCGACGTGATCGTGACCTCGGGGCTGACGGATCCCTTTCCCAGGGGGTTGATGGTGGGCGCGGTGAACCGGGTCGAACGCCCGGAGGGCGACCTGTACCCCGACGTCGAGGTGATCCCGTCGGTGGATCTCTCAACGCTGGAGGAGGTGCTGGTCATCGAGCGGTTGCCGGCGCCGTGAGGATGGGTCCGCCGTGGGGTGCTTCGGGAGCCCGCCGGGATCTGGCGCGGCGCGTCGGGTGGGGCGCGCTCCTGGTGTTGGCGGTGCCGCTTCAATCCACGGTGATGGGCAGCGTGGCGATCGGCGGGATCGTTCCGGATGCGCCGCTCTTGTGTCTTCTCCTGTTTGCGGTGTTCAACGGACCGACGGCGGGGTTCGCGGCGGGCGCCGCGCTGGGGTTGGCGATCGACCTCTTCTCCGCGGGGGTCACGGTGTTCTACGCCGTCGTGTACGCCGCGTTGGGCGTGGGGGCCGCGCTGGTGGGGCGTGTGACCGCGAACCTCCACACCGCCGTGCTCATCGCCGTGGTGGCGGCGGCGTCCCTCCTGCTCGGCGTGAGCCAGGCGCTCTGGTTTGGGCCATTCGACCGCGCGGAGGACATGGTACGCTGGATGATTTCCGGACTCGTTCCCCAGACACTGTACGACACCACGCTGGGGGGCGCGCTCTACGGCGTCTGGTTCTTCAGGCACCGGCCCACGCGCCACACATTCAAGGATCAAGATGACTTCTTTGCCTCAGGACGATTTTCAGGACCTGTACGATAGGATCACGTGGGGAGCCGTCGCCATCGTGGTGTTGATCGGTCTCCTGCTTGCTCGCGCGTGGTACCTGCAGATCGTCACGGGCCACGCGTACCGCGAGCTCGCGGACAATAACCGCGTTCGGGTGGTCGGCGTGCCGCCCCAACGGGGATTTATCTACGACCGGCGGGGACGGCTGCTGGTCGATAACACGCCCGGGTTCACCCTCTACCTCGTTCTCGAAGACGCGCCCACACCGCTCGATCCGCTCCTCGAACGCCTCGCTCCCTACCTCGGCATGACCGACGAGGACATTCGCGACCGCGTCACGAACCGCCGGAGCGGGGGGCCGTACACGCCCGTGCTGATCAAAAGTCACCTCACCCTGAAGGAGGTGGCGCTGATCGAATCGCACCGTCTGGAGTTTCCCGGCGTCAAGATCGAGGTGGAAGCTCAGCGGAACTACCCGCGCGGGGCGTGGGCGTCTCATCTGTTGGGGTACGTGAGCGAGGTGTCCGCCGCCCAGCGCGAGACGGACGAGTACACGGGTTTCCCTCCCGGTATGCAGGTGGGCCAGTACGGCGCGGAGCTGGCCTACGACGCGGTCCTGCGCGGTCAACCGGGCGAAAAGGGGGTCGAGGTCGACGCGGTGGGGCACGAGCGGCGCATTGTGCGACAGACGCGGCCGGTCCGCGGCGACGATCTGTACCTGACCCTCGACGCCGACGTGCAGCGCGTCGCCGAGGACGCGCTGGAGGGCAAGGCGGGGGTGGTCGTCGCGCTTGATCCCGCCACCGGCGACGTGATCGCGTCGGTGAGCCACCCGGATTTCGATCCGAACGTCCTCTCGGTGGGGCTCACGGTGCCGCGATGGGCCGCACTGCTGGCCGACCCCGGCCGGCCCCTCAACAACCGCGCCATCCAGGGGCAGTACCCGCCGGGGTCCATCTTCAAGATCGTCGTGGCGACCGCGGCGCTGGAGCGGAAGGCGGTCACCGCCGACTCGCGGACCACGTGTCTCGGGGGCATGTTCTTCGGCAACCGACGGTTTCGGGACTGGAAGGCCGGCGGGCATGGGATCGTCGACCTGCACCGCGCGATCGTGGAGTCGTGCGATGTGTATTTCTACGAGGTGGGCAATCAGATTGGCGTCGACGCGATTGCGGAATTCGCCAGGGCGTATGGGTTGGGCGAACCGACGGGCATCCGCCTGCCCTCCGAGAAAAAGGGCCTCATCCCGTCCACCGGGTGGAAACTGGCGGCGCGGCGCGAACCGTGGTATCCGGGCGAGACCCTCTCGGTCGCCATCGGTCAAGGCTACGTCAACGTGACGCCGCTTCAGATGGCGATGATGATCGGCACGGTCGCGATGGGCGGGGAGCGGCACCGCCCGCGCTACGTGCAGTCGATCCATCGCCGGGACGGCACGGTGGACGATCCCGAAGCCGACGCGTCCCTCAACCCGATGCAGGTGAGTGCGAAGACCTTCGCGCTGCTGCGCCAGGCCCTTCGGGGCGTGGTGGTCGAGCCGGGCGGCACCGGGGGCGCGGCGCGCTCCGCGGTGACCGAGATCGCGGGCAAGACCGGAACGGCCCAGGTCGTCGGGATCCCGCAGGCGGGCCGGCGTCCCGGAGAGAATCCGATCGAGGACCATGCGTGGTTTGTGGCGTTCGCCCCCATGGCGTCTCCTCGCATCGCGGTGGCGGTCCTGGTCGAGCACGGGGGGCACGGCGGCAGCGCCGCCGCGCCCATCGCCAAGAAGGTCATCGAGGCCTATCTGGGGGCCGCGGGCGAGCCGACGCCAGCCGTCGTGGCGACACGCGCGGCGCTGTAAGGATGGTCAGACTTGATCGCACACGGATCGGGAGCCTGGACTGGAAAGTCTTGGTCGCCATCGGCGTGATCGTCGCCGCGGGGGTGGCCACGATTTACAGCGCGACGACGCACCAGGCCGGGAGCCCTTCGGCCCTGTACCTCAAGCAAGCGGCGTGGGCCGGGTTGGGGGTGGCGGTCTTCGCGATCGCGGCGCTCGTCGACTATCACACCCTGGCGCGGTACGCGTGGGCCGGGTACGCGGCCGTCGTCGTGCTGTTGATCGGCGTGTTGTTCGTCGGTCGGGTGGGGATGGGGGCGCGCCGGTGGATCTCGCTCGGGGTGTTCGACGTTCAACCCTCGGAACTCGCCAAGCTGGCGCTGATCCTTCTCCTGGCGCGGTATTGTGCCGAGAAGCACGTCCGGGGGGGCCTGGGGCCCGTCCAGCTCCTCGCGCCGCTGGCGGTGGCCGCGATTCCGATCGGGCTGATTCTCAAACAGCCGGACCTCGGCACAGGGCTGACGCTGATGGCCATCGCCCTCTGTCTGATGTTGCTGGTTGGCATTCGATACCAATCGATCGTGTTCCTGGGGCTATCGGGGTTGATGCTCTTCCCCTTCTTTTGGCACCTGCTCTGGAATTCGCTGAAGGGCTACCAGCGGAATCGCCTGTTGACCTTCGTGAACCCGTCGTCCGATCCGTTGGGGATGGGCTATCACGTCATCCAATCGAAGATCGCGATCGGGTCGGGCGGGTTTTGGGGAAAGGGGTTTCTGGGGAGCACGCAGAGCCAACTCAAATTCTTGCCGGAGGGACACACCGACTTTGTGTTCGCGGTGTTTGCCGAGGAATGGGGATTCGTCGGCGTGCTGGTTCTGCTGGCGCTCTACGGATTCGTTCTGTTCTGGATCGTGGAAACCGCGTACAAGGCGAAGGACCGATTGGGCGCGTTCCTCGCAGTCGGTGTCGCGGCGATGGTCGCGTTCTCCCTGGCGGTCAACATCGGGATGACCCTGGGGATGATGCCGGTCGTCGGCGTGCCCTTGCTGCTGATGAGCTACGGCGGGTCCTCGATGTTGACGGTCTTCGCCGCGCTGGGGCTGGTCATGAATGTACGTCTGCGACGGTTTATGTTATTTTACTGACCCGCGGCGCGTGGACCGCCGCGGCCATGGCGCCGCCTTGGGCCGGGCCGTCTAAGCCCTGGTCTGCGCCGGTCAAACCAAGTGGGGGAGTGGGATGGGCGTTGAAATCGTGATCAATCCGGCTCCCGAGGAAACTCGGGTCGCGCTGATCGAGAACCAGATCCTGACGGAGCTGTACATCGATCGCAAGCGGGACCGCGGCATCGTCGGGAACGTGTATAAGGGTCGGGTCGTCAAGGTGCTGCCCGGGATGCAGGCCTCGTTCGTTGACATTGGCGTGGAGCGGGCCGCGTTTCTCTACGTGGCGGACATCACGACCGCGACCGACGAGGATCAACCGCCGTCGGAGTCGGAGCCGCCCGAGGTCGCCGATGAGGGGGAGGGAGCCGACGAGGGCGCCCAGGATCGGGAGGAGCCGGAGGACGAGACGGCGAAAGCCGCGCCCCGGCGCGGCCGGGCTCACCGGTCCATCGAAGAACTCCTGAAGGAGGGGCAGGAGATCGTGGTCCAGGTGACGAAGGACCCGATCGGGACCAAGGGATGCCGCGTCACCACGTACCTGTCGCTGCCCGGGCGCTACCTCGTCTACATGCCGACGGTGAACCACATCGGCATCTCGCGGCGCATCGGCGACGAGGCCGAGCGCGCCCGGCTGAGGGAGATGATGATGCGTCTGCGTCAACCCGGCGCCGGCTACATCATCCGCACGGTGAGCGAGGGGACGAGCGAAGACGAGTTCCGGATGGACGTGGAGTTTTTGGAGCGGCTCTGGCAGACGATTCGGGATGAGGGCCAGCGGCGATCGGCGCCCGCGCTGCTGCACGCCGATCTGGACCTCTCGTTGCGGACGGTTCGGGACCTGCTGACGCACAAGGTCGATCGGTTGACCGTCGGGTCGCGGTCCGAGTACGACCGCATTCGGCAGTTCGTGGGCACCTATCTGCCGAACCTCGTCCAGAAGATCCATCTGTATGCTCAGGACGAACCCATCTTCGATCGGTACGGCATCGAGATCGAGATCTCCAAGGCCCTGGGGCGCCGGGTGTGGCTCAAGTCCGGCGGGTACCTGGTGATCGAACCGACCGAGGCGCTCACCGTCGTCGACGTCAACACCGGGCGGTACGTCGGCAAGCGGGATCTCGAGGAGACGATCTTCAAGACCAACCTCGAGGCGGCGAAGGAGATCGCCTACCAGCTTCGGCTGCGGAATATCGGCGGCATCATCATCATCGACTTCATCGACATGGAGAAGGAGAAAAACCGCGAGCGGGTCTTCGCGGCCCTGAGCGAGGCGCTGACGTACGACCGCGCGCGGAGCAACATTCTCAGGATTTCCGAGTTGGGGTTGGTGGAGATGTCGCGGGAGCGCGTGCGCGAAGACCTCATGCGGGTGCTCTGCGACGGCTGTGCGTACTGCGAGAAGCGTGGGTACGTCAAGTCGGCCACGACGATCTGCTACGAGATCTTTCGCGAAATCAGGCGGGCCGGCGCGTCGCGCGAGGAGAGCAAGGTTGTCGTCACCGTGCATCCCAGCGTGGCCAACCTGCTGTTCGACGAGGAGCGAAGCGGCGTGGAACTCCTCGAGCGCGAATACAACAAACGCCTTGTCATCAAGGCCGATCCGCATCTCCACCAAGAGCAGTACGACATCATGATGGTCTAGGCGCCCGTGGCGACGACCTCCTCCGAGCGCGAGGGGTGGGCCGCGTGGCTTGCCCTGTCGCGCGTGGCCGGCGTGGGGCCCGTGACGTACCGGACGCTGATCGAGACGTTCGGCTCGCCGGAGGAGGTGTTCCGTGCGTCCCCGTCGGTGCTGCACGGCGCGGGACGGTGTCCCCCCCGGGTGGCGGCCGCGATCCGCGGTTTTTCGGCGTGGGATGAGGTCGACGGCGAGCTCGTGCGGCTCGCGGCGGTCGGCGGGATGTTGATCACGTGGTCCGATCCCCGGTACCCCGTTCATCTGAAGACGATCCATGATCCCCCACCCGTGCTCTACGCGCTCGGCGACCTCGCGCCCGGCGAACGTCGGGTCGTGGCGGTGGTGGGGTCCCGCCGGGCGACGCCCTACGGTGTTGCGGTCGCGAGCCGGATCGCCGGGGAACTGGCGCGGGCGAGGTTCGTCGTGGTGAGCGGGATGGCGCGCGGGGTCGACGAGGCCGCGCACCGGGGGGCGCTGGCCGCCGGCGGGTTCACGGTGGGGGTGCTGGGGTGCGGCGTGGACGTGGCCTATCCCCCCGAAAGCCGTGCGCTCAAAGCGGCCGTGCGGGCGCGGGGTGCGATCCTGTCGGAGCTGCCGATGGGCGCGCCGCCGGATCCCCACCACTTCCCCGCGCGCAACCGGATCATCAGCGGGATGTCGTTGGGCGTGCTCGTGATCGAAGCCACGGCGGAGAGCGGATCCCTGATCACGGCTCGTCTCGCCCTCGAACAGAACCGCGAGGTCTTCGCCGTGCCGGGCAACGTCGGCGCGGCGACGAGCGTGGGGACCAACCGGTTGATCAAGGCCGGGGCCACGCTGGTCGAAACCGCCGATGATCTGATCGCGGAGCTGCTGAGCCAACTGGGGGAATCGGGATCCGGGAAGACGGTCGATCCTCCCGCGGGCTGCGCCGTGCCGACGGTCGAACTGACCACGGAGGAAGCGCGGGTGGTCGAGTTCCTCTCGTGGGAGCCGGCCCACGTCGACGAGCTCACGAGCCGGGCGGGCATCCCGCCCGAGCAACTCGCCGGGGTGCTCCTAGGGCTCGAGCTCAAGGGCGTGGCGCGGCATCTGGCCGGCCACCTGTACGTCCGCCACGACGGGGCGGCGTGACGCGCCCGAAGAATCGGGTATAATCCACACAGCATGAGGGTACCGGAGCACGCACCGGCATGAAGAAATCGCTGGTCATCGTCGAATCGCCGTCGAAAGCCAAGACGCTGAGCAAGTATTTGGGCAAGAAATATACCGTAATGGCGTCTATCGGCCACGTGAGAGACCTGCCGAAGAGCAAGTTCGGCGTGGACGTCGAGCACGACTTTCAGCCCCAGTACCAGGTCATCCGCGGGAAGAAGAAAGTGCTGGACGAGATCAAGAAGGCCGGCAAAACGGCCGACCGCATCTATCTGGCCCCCGACCCCGATCGCGAGGGCGAGGCCATCGCCTGGCACATCGCCGAGGAGCTCAACGGCGCGAAGGGGAAGGTGCAGCGCGTCCTCTTTCATGAGATCACCGAGCGCGCCGTCAAGCAGGCGATCGAGCATCCGGTGCCGCTCGATCTGCACAAGGTCGACGCCCAGCAGGCCCGCCGGATCCTCGATCGCATTGTGGGGTATACGATCAGCCCGCTGCTCTGGGAGAAGGTGCGTCGAGGCCTCTCGGCGGGCCGCGTGCAGTCGGTTGCGGTCCGGATCATCTGTGAACGCGAGCGGGCGATTACGGCCTTCCAGAGCGTGGAGTATTGGTCCATCGCCGCGATGTTGGAGGGCAACGCCCCCCCGGCGTTTGACACCAAGCTGTTCAAATGGCGGGGCGCGGATGTCGCGCTGGCCAGCGAGGCGGCCGCGGCCGATGTGATCCGGGCTCTCCAAGGTGTTCCATACGCCGTTAGTCAGATCGAAAAGAAGGAGCGGCGCAAAAATCCGCCGGCTCCGTTTACGACCAGTAAGCTTCAGCAGGAGGCGTCGCGCAAGTTGCGGTTCTCGCCGAAACGGACCATGGCGCTGGCCCAGCGTCTCTATGAAGGGGTCGAGGTTGGAAGCGAAGGTCCGGTCGGTTTGATCACCTACATGCGCACCGATTCCACGCGGATTTCGCCGGATGCCCAGGCGGAGACCACCGCGTTCGTGCGCGAGCGGTTCGGCGCGGACTATGTGCCGACGACCCCGAACGTGTTCAAGAACAAAAAGGGCGCACAGGACGCGCACGAGGCCATTCGCCCCACCGCCGTCACGCGGGATCCCGAACAATTGAAAACGCTGCTCGAACGCGACCTGTATAACCTCTACACGATGATTTGGAAACGGTTTGTCGCGAGCCAGATGACGCCCGCGATCATGGAGCAGACCCGGGTGGACATCGTGGCGGGCGAGGGGCTCTTCAGGGCCACCGGCGCCGTCGTGCTGTTCCCGGGCTTCACCACGCTCTACACCGAAACGGCGGAACCGTCGCCGGCCGGCGCGAGGGCGGAGGAGGAGCAGGACGAGGAGCGGCGTCTGCCGGCGCTTGCCGAGGGGGATCGCCTGCGGCTGCACGAACTGCTCCCGCGCCAGCACTTCACCCAACCGCCGCCGCGGTTCACCGAATCCCTTTTGATCAAAGAGCTGGAAGAGCAGGGGATCGGGCGGCCCAGCACGTACGCGGCGATTATCTCCACGATCCAGGATCGCAAATACGTCGCGAAAGTTGAGGGCCGGCTTCGGCCGACGGAATTGGGCGTCGTGGTCAACGATCTCCTGGTCCAGCATTTTCCCGAGGTCCTCAACGTCCAGTTCACGGCCCACATGGAGGAGGATCTCGATCAGATCGAGGAGGGGAACAAGCCGTGGGTGGAGACCGTGCGGGAGTTCTACGGTCCGTTTACCACCTACCTCTCCAAGGCCACCTCGGAAATGCGCAACGTGAAGCGGGAGGAGCGTCCCACCGAGATCGAGTGCGAACGGTGTCATCGCAAGCTGGTCATCAAGTGGGGCCGCAACGGGCGGTTTTTGGCCTGTCCGGGGTATCCCGAGTGCAAGAACACGAAGGAGTTCCGCGAAGACGCCGACGGCACGATCGTCGTGGTGCCCAAGGAGACCGAGACATCGGAGGTCTGCGAGAAATGCGGGAGTCCGATGGTGATCAAGACCGGCCGGTTCGGCCGATTCCTCGCGTGCTCCGGCTATCCCGCGTGCAAGACGACCCGCTCCCTCGGCACCGGCGTGACGTGCCCGAAACCCGGCTGCGGCGGCCAACTCCTCGAGAAGCGGACCAAGAAGGGTCGGATATTTTACTCGTGCGCGAACTACCCCAAGTGCGACTACGCCCTGTGGGAGCGCCCGCTGCCCAAACCCTGCCCGCAGTGCCATGCCCCATTCGTCGTCCAGAAAACGGCGCGCGGTGCGGAGCCCCGGGCGCACTGCATCGCCGAGGGCTGCGGCTACGAAGAAGAAGAGCCCGCGGCGTAAGCAGACAATGAGGCCGAAGGCCCTCCCTGTGGGCCGTGCAGCCACCCGCCGCGTAGCCTGTCGCTGAGGCCGCAGGACTTCCCGACCATCCGCTTGATGCTCCCGTGAGCGCCGTGGTATGATCTTTCACATGTCGGTCGAGCCGTGTCCGAACCGGTGCGCGCTCACGGAACGTGGGGAGAGATCGATCCCGTCTCCGTGGGCACCGGTTCACCTTCCGGGAGTGGCGATCCGCCCTTGAACGTGTTTTTAGGTCCGGACACCAGGCTGCCTGCGGACCATCGGCCTCCTTCCCTCGCGGGGCCGAACTCGGCGGCGGACGCTTGCCGCGTGCTGTCGGCGGTGCGGCGCGAGGGGTTGTACGAACGTCGCGAGGGCGACGGCCTGCCCCGCTGGCGGGTGAGCCCTGAGCCGTACTGGTTGGCGCCGGCGGACGTGGAGGTGCTCGAACGGCTGGGGCCGATCCTCCTCGCCTTCTACCGATCGCTCAATCGCCTCTATTACCTGAGCGTCAAGACCCCCAAGCTCGCGTGGGTTCATCGCTACCTCGATCAGGGCAAGCCGGAGTCGGTGATCGAGTACGGCCGGATGCGCCGGGTTCGCGAGCAGGTCCCCGGGATCCTGCGGCCCGACCTCTTCGTGACCGAGACCGGCTTGATCGCCTCGGAACTCGATTCGGTGCCCGGGGGATTCGGGCTGACGGCCGCGTTTCAGGCGGTCTACGGCGAGTTGGGGCACCCCCTCGTCGGCGGGCCCGACGGCGTGGTCCGCGCGTTCGCGGACATGGTTGGTCCCGGGTCCCGCGTGGCGATCGTCGTGTCGGACGAGTCCACCGATTACCGCGCCGAGATGGCCTGGATCGCGCGGGCGCTGACCGCCCATGGAACACCCGCGGACGCGGTCGCCCCAGGCGAGGTCACGTTCACGGAGGAGGGGTTGACCGTCGGGCCAGCGGCCAGCTCCCGGCGCGTCGACGTGCTCTACCGCTTCTTTGAGCTGTTCGACCTCAAGAACGTCCCGAAGTCGGATCTCTTCCTCTACGCCGCCAAGAAGGGCGCCGTCAGGATGACCCCTCCCGCCAAGGCGTTTCTCGAAGAGAAATCTGCGATGGCGCTCTGGCATCACCCGGCGCTGGAGGTGTGGTGGCGGGACGATCTGGGAGCGGAGGTCGCCGACGCGCTCTCGCGGCTGTTTCCAAAGACCTGGATCCTGGATCCGTCCGAGGTGCCGCCGCACGCGGTGATTCCCGGCTTCACGCTCGGCGGGCGGCCGGTCCGCGATTGGCGGGACCTCGCGGCCGCGAGCCAGCGGGAACGCCGACTGGTGATCAAGCCGTCCGGCTTTTCGGAGCGGGCATGGGGAAGCCGCGGGGTGGTGGTTGGACACGACCGCTCGTCGGAAGCCTGGTCCGCGGCGGTGGATGAGGCCCTCCGAGCCTTCCCGACGACCCCCCACGTCCTGCAGGAATTCCATACGGCGCGGCGGGACGACGTGGCGTATTACGACGAAGGGAGCGACGCGATCCGGCCCATGAGCGGCCGGACGCGCCTGTCCCCCTACTATTTCGTGTCCGGTGACGACGTGGTGTTGGGCGGGGTTCTCGCGACGGTGTGCGCGCTGGATAAGAAGCTGATCCACGGGATGGCCGACGCCGTCCTCGCGCCGTGCGCCGTGCGCGCCGCGCCAGGCCGCGCCGCGACCGATGGCCAAGGAGCGAACGCGTGACCGACCAATGGAAATATGACCTCCGGGACAGTCTGGAGGCGACGGAGGATCTCATCGAGCGCCTGGGGCTCTCGACGCGTGAAGCCGACCGCCTACGCGAGGTGGTGACGCGCTACCCGATGCGCATCACGCCCCACGTCCTCAAGACCATCCGGTACCAGGGCGATCCCATCTGGCTGCAGGTGGTGCCGACCACCGAGGAGATGGAGCTCGACTACGAAATGCAGGACGATCCGTTGAACGAGGAGGGCGACATGGTCGTTCCGCACCTCGTGCATCGCTATCCGGACCGGGTCCTGCTCTTCGTCACCAATCAGTGTCCCGTCTATTGCCGGTTTTGCACCCGCAAGCGCTTCGTCGGGTCGCCGGGGGGCACCATCACGCCCGAGGCGATCGAGGTCGTCACGGACTACATCCGATCGCACCCCGAGATCCGCGACATCATCTTCTCCGGCGGAGACCCGCTCCTCCTGGTCGACAGTCTTCTCGAACGGATCCTGTCCGCGCTCCGCACAATCCCGCACCTTGAGATTATCCGCATCGGATCGCGCGTGCCGGGCACGCTCCCGTCGCGGATCACGCCCGAGCTGTGCGCGATGCTCCGGCGCTATCACCCGCTGTACATGAACCTCCACTTCAACCACCCGGACGAGATCACGCCCGAGGTCGCCGAGGCGTGTGGTCGACTGGCCGACGCCGGCATCCCGCTCGGCAGCCAGACCGTGTTGCTCAAGGGGGTCAACGACGACCCCGACACGATGAAGCGCCTCATGCATGCGCTGCTGAAGATCCGAGTGAAGCCCTACTATCTCTACCAGGCCGACCTGGTGACGGGCACCCACCAGTTCCGCACCCCGGTCGAGACCGGCCTCAACATCCTCAGGGCCCTCCACGGCCACACGTCGGGGATGGCAATCCCGCGCTACGTGATCGATGCGCCGGGCGGCGGCGGCAAGATCACGGTGGTCCCTCCCGAGTTCGTGCTCGAGATCAACGCCCGCGAGGTGATTCTGAAGAACTACGAGGACCAGGTGTACCGATACCCGCAGGTTGAGGCCGTCCCGGACGCCGTCCCCGCGGATGATCCCGCGCGGCTGACTCCCCTGCAACGATTACCCTCATGAAGGCGGAAGGAGTGGGAGCAATGGTCAAAAACGACCGCTGGATTCGACGAATGGCCAAAGAGCACGGGATGATCACGCCGTTCGAGGAAAAGCAGGTCCGGGAAGGCACGATCTCTTACGGCCTCTCGTCGTATGGCTACGATCTGAGAATCTCGGATGATTTCAAGATCTTCACGAACATCAACCACACGACGGTCGATCCCAAGGACTTCGACGTGAAGTCCTTCGTGGATTTCAAGGGCGAGGTCTGCATCATTCCTCCGAACTCGTTCGCGCTGGGGCGCAGCGTCGAATATGTCAAGATTCCCCGCAGCGTGATCACGGTGTGCGTGGGCAAGTCCACCTACGCGCGCTGCGGCATCATCACCAACGTGACCCCCTTCGAGCCCGAGTGGGAGGGCCATGTGACGCTCGAAGTGTCCAACACCACTCCGCTTCCGGCCAAAATCTACGCGTTCGAAGGGATCGCGCAAGTCCTGTTCTTCGAGAGCGACGAGGAATGCGAAACGTCGTACGCCGATCGCCGGGGCAAATACCAGGCTCAGCGAGGTATCACGCTCCCCCGCCTGTGATCGTCGCGAGCCGTTTGGCGTGGTAAATTCTTATCCATCTTTGCCGATCGTCTGAGCCGTGATGGGTTCCGAGCGACGAATGAGCGGGGAAGATGCGGGTTATCGGCCTAAACATCCCCAAGTTTCGGCGTTGAGACGGGTGAGGACATTATATAACCGTTTGGCGGGCCACCGAATTCCCCAAAAGATGAAAAATGCTTGACACCGGAATGGGCGTTTGCTATAAGCAAACATGCCGATGGCAGCAGGTCGGCAGTGTTCGTGACAGGTTCGGTTTCCAGCAAGGGTTTGTTCCGAAAGGAGGGTACGCGCAGTGGCACGAGGAAAGGTAAAGTGGTTCAACGCCAGCAAGGGGTACGGGTTCATCTCCCAGGACGACGGGAGCGACGTGTTCGTCCACTTCTCGGCAATTCAGGGTGATGGGTTCAAAACCCTGGATGAAGGCCAGGAGGTCGAGTTCGACGTCATTAAGGGGGCCAAGGGTCCGCAAGCGGCCAACGTCGTCAAAGCCTGAACGCGTTTACCCTCCCACACGCATGTTAAGGCGCCCTTTCGGCACGTTCCGGAAGGGCGCCCGCGGTTCTGACCGTTTACAGGAACTCCTCGGCGATCATGTCCGCGAGATTGAGCCCCCGGGGTGTGAGTCGAATGAGGGGGCGCCTCGGCTCGACCAAGCCCATCGCGATCAGACGGTCGAGGGGCTGAGCGTAGCGCTCCCACGGGTCGACGGTGAAGCGCACCCGCAGACGGTCGCCATCGATGCCCCCGATCATCCGGATCCCGAACGCGAGCGCCTCGGCGAGACGGCGCTCCGGGGTGAGTTGCTCCCGGTCCGCCGTCCAGCGCCCGTCCTCCCCTTCCCGGACGTAGTCGTCCGCGTCGAAGTGGTTCCACCAGCGCCGGCCGTCGACGTGCGAGTGTGCGCTGGCACCCAGCCCCAGCCAGTCGTCGCCCGACCAGTACAGCAGATTGTGCCGGCACGCGCGGCCGGGCCTGGCATAATTGGAAATCTCGTAGCGATTGAACCCGGCCGCGTCGAGCCGGTCGTGCAGGACGGCCTCGAGTGTGTCGACCTCGTCATCGGATGGCAGCGCGGCGCGCCCCTCCTCGACGGCGAGTCCGAAGGCCGTGCCGGCCTCGGGGGTCAGCGCGTACGCGGACAGGTGGTCGGGCTCCAGCGCCAGCGCCGCATCGACGGTGGCGGTCCACGTCTCGGGAGCTTGGTCGGGGATCCCGTAGATCAAGTCGAGGCTCAGGTTGGCGCAGCCCGCGCGCCGCGCCGCCTCCCACGCCCGCACGACGCGCTCGGACGAGTGGGCCCGTCGGAGCGCGGTCAACTCGCGCGGGTCGAAGGACTGAACGCCCAGGCTGATGCGGGTGACGCCGGCGTCGAGGAAGCCGCGGAGCCGGTCGTACGAAACCGTCTCGGGGTTCGCCTCGAGGGTGATCTCGGCGTTGGGCGCCAGGGCGAACGCCCGCCGACAATGGTCGATCAAGGCCGCGATCTCGGAGGGCGCGGCGAGCGAGGGGGTGCCCCCGCCGAAGTACAGGGTGCGGGCGGTTCGCCCCGCGTACGCGCCGCCGTGGGCGTGCGCGTCGATCTCGCGATGCACCGCGTCCTGGTACGCCGAGATGATCCCGCGCGAAGCGGGGCCGGAGCTAAACGCGCAATAGGCGCACTTGCTCACGCAGAACGGGATGTGGAGGTACACACCGAAATCGGGGTCGGACGCGGTGCGCGCCTCGGCGGGGATGGGCAAAACCATGCGTGCTCTGGGCTCGGAATCCGTGGTATGATCCCACCCGCATGGACCGCTGTCAAGAGCGCGCGCTCCGCGCCGAGGGCTTGCCCGAGCCTCGGGCGGGGCGCTTCGGAACTCAGGGATGGGGCGATCGCACGTGGGCAGTGGCCGGACCGGTTGGGGTGATGACGCGTGGATGAGGGGCATGGCGTCATCGCGTAGGCCCCGCCGTCGCCGCCGCGGTCGCTGGGCGGTCTGGCTTGTCCTCGCCGTGGGGGCGGGCTATCTCGGCTCGCTATACCTGACGGTCACGTCCCGATTCGAGGGGCCGCGGTGGAAGGTGCCCTCCACGGTGTACGCCGAACCGGTCACAATCTATCCCGGGATGGATCTGGCCGCCCACCAGATCCACGATCGACTCCTGCGTCTCGGGTACGGCCCGGTCGCGGGCGGGCCCACTCGTCCCGGTGAATTTCGATGGACCGACGACCGCCTGGATTTGTACTTGCAGGATTTCGTCTATCCCGACCATCGCGTTCAGGGATTTCCGGTCGCCGCCGATCTCCGCAACCACCGGGTGGAGCGGCTCGTCCGTTCGGACGACGGTGTCTCGATCCCCAGCGTCGACCTGGAGCCCGAGGTGATCGCGGGCCTCTTCGACGAAAGCTGGGAGGGGCGCCGGCTGGTCCGCCTCGCCGACGTGCCGCCGGCCCTCGTGGACGCGATCGTCTCCATCGAGGATGTCCGGTTTTACAACCACTGGGGCATCGATCCGCGCGCGATCGCTCGGGCCCTGTGGACCGACCTGAAGGAGAGAGAATTCGCCCAGGGCGGCAGCACGCTGACCCAGCAACTCGTCAAGAATTTCTATCTCACCCAGGAGCGGACGCTGTACCGAAAGGCCACCGAGGCCCTCATGGCGCTGATGCTCGAGGCACGGTACAGCAAGGGCGAGATCCTGGAGGCATACCTCAACGAGATCTATCTCGGCCAGCGGGGCGACATGGGGGTGTACGGGGTGGGCGAGGCGTCGATCCTCTATTTCGGGAAGGACGTCGAGCGCCTCACCCCGGCGGAGTCCGCCCTCCTGGCCGGGATGATTCGCTCGCCCCGCGCCTACAACCCGCAGACCGACCCGGACCGCGCGCGCGCCCGGCGGGATCGGGTGATCCGTCGCATGGTGGAGCTGGGGAAGATCGGCGCCGCCAACGCCGACGCGGCCCTGACGGATCCGGTGCCGACGCGCCCCAAGGCGCGCACCGCGGTACGCGCGCCCTACGTGGCCGACGTGGTCCGTGAGCAGCTCGAACGTCTCTATTCGCGCGACGTGCTCACGTCGGAGGGGCTTCGCATCTTCACGAGCCTCGACGTGGAGAAGCAGCGCGCGGCCGAGGAGGCGCTGCGGGCCGGTCTTGCCGGTCTCGAGCGGCGCCTGCCGAAGGGGCCCGAGCCGTTGCAGGGCGGGGTGATCGTCATGCAGCCGCAGACCGGCCATATCCTAGCCCTGATCGGCGGCCGGGACTACGGCGAGACCCAGTTCAACCGGATGACCCAGGCGCGGCGGCAGCCCGGCTCGCTGTTCAAGCCGATCGCGTACCTGGCCGCGCTGCGCAAGGACGCGGAGACCGGCGCCCCGCGCTACACGCCGGTGAGCGTGGTTGAGGATGTCCCCGTGACGGTGATGGCGAACGGCCAGCCGTGGACGCCGCAGAACTACGACAAGGTCTACCACGGCCCGGTCACGCTGCGCACCGCCCTCGAATACTCGTTCAATGCCGCGGCGGTCGGCGTCGCCCAGGCGATCGGGGTCGAGCGCATCATCGAGACGGCACGGGCGCTGGGCCTCACGACGCCTCTCCCGCCGGTGCCGTCGCTGGTGCTCGGCACGTCGGAGGTCATCCCCCTGGAGCTGGCCGCGGCCTACGCCGTGCTGGCGAACTTCGGCGCCAGGACGGAGCCCTTGATGATCAAGGCGGTCATGGACCGGGACGGCCAAGTCCTGGCCCGCAAGGAGATCGCGGTCGACCAGGTCGTCTCGCCCGAGGAGGCGTACCTGATCACGTCGCTCTTGCGGGGCGTGGTCGAGCGCGGCACCGGTCGCGGCGTGCGCGCGCTGGGGTTTGACCGGCCGGTCGCGGGGAAAACGGGCACCACCAGCGACTTCCGGGACGCCTGGTTCGTCGGCTACACCCCGGAAACGCTGGCGCTCGTGTGGGTGGGGTACGACCACAATCAGTCGCTCCACCTCACGGGGGCGCAGGCGGCGTTGCCGATCTGGACCGACGTCATGCGCCGCGTGACGGCCGGGGAGCCGATCACCGACTTCACGCCGCCCCCCGGGATCGTGCTGCGCCGCATCGATCCGGCGAGCGGTCTGTTGAGCAACAGCCGGTGCCCCGACGCGATCACCGAGGCGTTCCTGGCCGGCACCGAGCCGACCGGATCGTGCGCGGGCGGCCCGCCTCGCTTCCTGCGATGGCTGCGCCAGGTGTGGGGGTGACCATCCGGGTTCGCATCGCGCTCGCGACCGTCGCGCTGCTGGGCGGGCTTCTCGCCTGCGCGCTCGAACGGCCGCTGCCCTCCGACGAGCCGATTCCGCCGGACGCCTCGGCGGCGCCGCAGGTGGTCGCCGCGTATCACCTCGTCGAAGATGGGCGGCAGCAACTGGCGATCGGCCAGACGGCCGCGGCGATCGCGACCTTCCAGAAGGCCCTCGCGCTGGCGCCGTCGAGTCCCCACGCCAATTTCGCGCTGGGCGAGGCGAAACTCCGGCAGGCGGACTATCGCGCGGCGCTGATCTATGGCGATCGGGTGGCCCGCCTGGTGGGGAACGATCCCGAGTGGCGGCGGCGCGTGGCGCTGCTGCGCGGCCAGGCGTACGAAGGCGCCGGGGACATGGCGCGCGCGCGCGAGGCGTACCTCGACGTCCTCAGGCTTGACCCCGGCAGCGGCGAAGCGCGCGACGGTCTGGGGCGCCTCGGCGACGCCCCGCCCATCCCGTAACGGCGCAATGGTCTCGCCGTCATCGGGCTCCGCTTCCTGGAGCGTCGCATGACGCGGCGTCGGTGGCCCCTGTCCGGTGGACGGCGGGCGCTCGGAGCGGCCGCGCTTGCGGTCGGCCTGCTGGTCCTCGCGCTCGCCGCGGTTCCGTTCTTTGTCGATCTCGATCGGTACCGGGACCGGTGGCTGCCCGCCGTCGAATCCGCGCTCGGGCACCGGGTGGAGGTGGGGCGCGTCGAGCTCACGGTGCTGACGGGGCTGGGCGCGCGGGTGGACGGTCTGGCGGTCCACGGCGATCCGGCCGACCCCGAGCCCCTCCTCGCGGTGGAGTCGGTCCGCCTCCGCGTCCGGCTGCTTCCGCTCCTCCGCGGCCGCGTGGTCGTTGCGCGGGCGGTCCTCATCCGCCCCGCCCTTCGGTTCGTTGCACGCGCCGCCGGCCCGCCCGCCGCGGACGGCCCGCACGCCGGCGTCGGCGCATCCCCCGACCAGCCGCCTGATTCGGCCCAGCCGAACGCATCCCGTTTCGGGCTGGCCGCCCTGTCGCTCGCCGACCTGACGATCCGGGACGGCTTGCTCTCCTACGAGGACCGGTCGGGAGGGGGGGCGGCCCGCTACGAATTGGATCGGATCGACGCGACACTCGCGCGCGTCGCGGTCGGCGAGACCCTCGCGGTGGACGCGACGGGGCGTCTCGCGGGTGCCGACCTCCCGGTCTCGCTCACCGCGACGGCGGGCCCGCTGGACGCCACGTTCAAGCCCGCCGCTCTCGACGCGGCGCTCCAGATCGGCGACAGCCGCGTGACGCTCACCGGCACAACCGAGGCGGCGGGGCTCTCCCTGTCGGCTCGGGCCGAGCGCCTTGACCTGACGCAGCTTCTTGCGGCGACCCGCCGACTGACCGGTGCCGTGCCCGCGGCCCTCGCGCTCTCGGGTTCGGGCGCGTTCGCGCTGGCGGCGCGGCCGGCTGGCGATCGGTACGAGCTCGACGGCCGGATCGACCTCGATGCCGCCCGCGTCGCTTACGGGACGTGGTTTGCGAAGCCCGAAGGCGTGCCGTGCTCGGCGGCGTTCACCGGCGCGTTGAGTCGGGACGAGGCGCGGACGCCTCAGGTGGCGCTGTCCGCCGTCACGGTGCGCCTGCATACCGTCGAGGCCACAGGGCGCGCGACGGTCGCGCTCGGCGGCCGCTTCTTGGTGCCGTTTTACGAGCGGATCGTCGGACGGGGGGAGCTCGACACAGGCGATACGCCGCTTGACGGCTGGGAGCGCCTCGTCCCGGCCCTGGGGGGCGGCGCGCTGTCCGGGCGCGCGCGGCTCCGGGCGGCGTGGGCGCTCGACGCGGCTCACCCGCCCGCGTACACCGCGTCGGTCCGCCTCACCGACGCGCGGGTGGCGGTTGGGGGATGGGCCAAGCCGATCGAGGGCGTCACCGGCACGGTGGCGCTGGAGCGCGGGGTGGTGGTGCTCAAGTCGGTCACGGCGAGGGTGGACGACGGCGCCGTGACCCTCCGCGGCCGGATCGACCCGTTCGCGCCGAAGCCCGCGTTCGATCTCGACGTCGGCGTGGATCGGGTGCAGGCGGCCGACGTCTTGGCGCGCTTCACCTCGCTCAAGGACTTTCTTTCCGGTCGGCTGACGGGCCAGGTGGCGCTCTCGGGGGTGGGGACGACGTGGGAAGACCTCGCGCCCACGCTGACCGGGCGGGGCGAGCTGGCGGTGACGGAGGGCGTGTTTCGGACGTTCAACGTCCTCAAGGATCTGCTGGGATCGGCGGAGGCGCTGGAGACGAGCCGGCTGGCCGAGCGGCCCGACACGCCGTTCGACCGCTTTGCGGCCTTGATCGAGATCCGCGACCAGGCGCTGCGCATCCAGGACGCCCGGCTTTCCGCGGGGGAGTTCGGCGCGACCGCTGATGGTGTCGTCGGGTTCGACTCGTCGATCGATGCCCGGGCGCGGGTGAGCGTGCCGCGGGCGTCGGTCGGCGGATTCGCCAACACCGCCATCGGAGCCGCACTGGCGGGCGACGACGGTCGCCTCCACATCCCGGTCCGCCTTTCGGGACGGCTTCCGAAGCCGGCCGTCGCCCTGGACCGGACCGCAGCGCTGGATGAGGCGACGCAGCGCCTGCGCAAGCGGGCGAGCGAGACGCTGCGCGAGTTCCTGGATCAGCCGGAGTCGGATGGGAAAGCGTCCCCCCGGGACCTGCTCAAAGGGTTGCTGAAGCGGGAAGACGGTCGGTGACGGGTCGTCGCGCGATCGCGCGACCTACCGCGAGCGGGAACGGCCGCGCGGCTTCTTGTCCGCGACGGCGAGCCGGCACTCCTGGATCCGCTTGCGGAGGGTGTTCCGGTTCATCCCCAGCAGGTCGGCCGCGCGGCGCTGGTTGCCGCCGGTCTCCTTGAGCGCGAACGCGATCAAGGGCCGCTCGACCTCCTTCATCAAGAAGCCGTAGAGATCCCGGCCGCCGCTCTCGCTGAAGGCGTGGACGAACGCCTGGAGCTTCTTCTGGACGAAGCCGTCCAGGAACTCCCCTTCAGGGCTTTCCTGTGCCGGCGAGGTTGTGGCGGTGCGCGCCTGGCCGGGCGGCGAGGACAGGGCCCGCCCGACGGCCTGGATCTCGGCCGCGGTCTGCTGGAGCAGGGGGCCGGGGGCGATGATGACGTAGCTTTTGGATTTGGTCTCGATCAGGCGGCGAAGGCGCGCGCCGTCCTTGTCCCACTCGGCGGGCGTCTCCGCGACGATCATCCCGAACCGGTCTGCCTCGATCGGCGGGACCTGCGTCAGCCGCCTGCGGGTGATGGTCACGCCGGCGTCGGCCCCGTCCGGAAACGCGAGCGGCAACTGGGCGCTCGCGTTGACCACGAGCATCCGAAGCCGTTTCGCGTCGGGGGAGGGAGCGGGAATGGATTTGGCTTTCGATCGGGCGAGCATGCGCGAAGAAGACGTTGGGTGCCAGTCGTTTCGGCTCCGTTAAGGAGCACTCTTCTAGCACAGAGCGTCGGGACGTGTCAACCGCGCGCTGTCACGCCGCGGGACGCGCGGCGACGAGCCGGCGCAGAAAGTAGCGGTGGACGCGGTCGTCGTCGGTCAGCTCGGGGTGAAACGCGCTCGCCAGGATCGCGCCCTCGCGGACCAGGACCGCGCGGTCGCGCCAGCGGGCGAGGATCTCGACCAGAGGTCCCGCCTCCGCGACGAACGGCGCGCGGATGAACAGCGCGCGGAGCGGCGACGCGCCGAAGAGGGGCGCGTCGATCACGGTCTCGCAGCTCTCGATCTGCCGGCCGAACGCGTTGCGCCGTACGGTGACGTCGAGCAGACCGAGACGGGGTTGGTCCGGCGTCTCCTCGATCCGCTTCGCGAGGAGGATCAGCCCCGCGCACGTTCCGAAGAGGGGCAGGCCGCGCCGTCGGTGGTGGTCCTGGATGGCCGCGTCGAGGCCGCTCTTCTTCAGCAGCAGGCCGATCGTGGTGCTCTCGCCGCCGGGCAGGATGAGGCCGTCGATGCGGTCAAGATCGGCGGGCGACTTCACGGGGAGGGGGATGGCGCCGAGGCGCGCGAGGACCTCGCAGTGGGGACCCACGTCGCCCTGGACCGCCAGCACGCCGATCCGGAGCTCGGAGGGCGTCACCATCCGCGGTGTTGGAGCAACTCCTTCTCGTCGAGCTTGCGGACGTCGAGTCCTTCCATGGCGCCGGGCAGGTCCTCCGACACCCGGGCCACGACCTCGGGTTGGTCGTAGTAGGTGGTCGCCTCCACGATGGCGCGCGCGCGGGCCTTGGGGTCGCGCGACTTGAAGATCCCCGAGCCCACGAACAGGGCCTCGGCGCCGAGCAGCCGCAGGAGCGCGGCGTCGGCGGGCGTGGCGATGCCGCCCGCGGCGAAGTTCGGCACGGGCAGCTTGCCGGTCTTCGCCACCTCGACCACCAAGTGGTACGGCGCGCCGAGCGTCTTGGCTTCGGCCATGAGTGTTTCGGACGGCGCGACCGACAGGCGGCGCATCTGTTCCACGATCTGCCGCAGGTGGCGCACGGCTTCGACCACGTTGCCGGAGCCGGCCTCGCCCTTGGTGCGGATCATCGCCGCGCCCTCGCCGATCCGGCGGAGGGCCTCGCCCAGGTCCCGGGCGCCGCAGACGAAGGGCGCCTCGAAGCGGTGCTTGTCGACGTGGTGATGCTCGTCGGCGGGCGTGAGGACCTCGCTCTCGTCGATGAAGTCGACGCCGAGGTGCTGGAGGATCTGGGCTTCGGCGAGGTGGCCGATCCGGCACTTGGCCATCACGGGGATGGTGACCGCCTCCATGATCGCCTTGATGATCTTGGGGTCCGCCATGCGCGCGACACCGCCCTGGGCCCGGATGTCGGCGGGCACGCGCTCCAGCGCCATCACCGCGACGGCGCCCGCCTCCTCGGCGATGCGCGCCTGATCGGGCGTGGTAACGTCCATGATCACGCCGCCCTTGAGCATCTCGGCCAGCCCCACCTTCACCTTCCACGTGCCCTGTTCCATCGCCTCCCCTTTCCGCGTCTCGGTGCGGCCATTATAGTCGATCCGCCGGTCAAAATCCACGGCTTGAATTCCCGGCGGACGGCTTGGTATGCTCGGGGCGTCATCGCCAGCCGGACGCCCCAAACCATGCAGCCGACCGTCGCCTTTGTCTGGCACATGCACCAACCCTACTACGTGGACCGCGCCGCGATGACGACGCCGCTCCCCTGGGTGCGCCTCCACGGCATCAAGGCCTACTACGACATGGCCGTGCTGGCCGAGGCGTTTCCCGAGGCGCGGCAGACGTTCAACCTGACGCCGTCGCTCGTCGCGCAGATCCTCGAGCTCGCGGAGGGCCGCGTGACGGACCGGTACCGTGAGGTCACCCTGACGCCCCCCGCGGACCTCTTCCCCCTGGACCGCGTGTTCGTGCTCCAGCACTTCTTCATGGCGCACTGGGATTCCATGATCAAGCCCGCCGCCCGCTACTGGAGCCTGCTGCTCAAGCGCGGGGTGACGGTCGACCCCGCGCAGTGGGCGGCCGTGACGCGGCGGTTCTCCACCCAGGACTTCCTCGACCTGCAGGTGTGGTTCAACCTCGCGTGGTTCGGCCACGCCGCCCGGGCCCGCCACCCGGAGATCGAGGAACTGCGGGCCAAGGGCGAGCGCTTCACCGAGGAGGACAAGCGCGTCGTGCTCGACCTCCAGTCGGCGGTGCTGCGCGACATCATCCCGAAGTATCGCGCCCTCCAGGAGGCCGGCGTGGTCGAGCTGACCACCAGCCCCTTCTACCACCCGATCCTGCCCCTGCTGATCGACTCCGACGCAGCGCTGCGCGCCCAGCCCGACGCGCGTTTGCCGCAGCGCCTCACCGTGCCGGAGGACGCCCGCGAGCAGCTCGCGCGGGGGGTGGCCCTGCACGAGCGCGTCTTTGGCCGCCGGCCGGCGGGGCTCTGGCCGTCGGAGGGCTCGGTGTCGCCGGATCTCATCCCGCTCGTGCACGAGCAGGGGATCCGGTGGATCGCGACCGACGAGGGGATCCTGGCCAAGTCGCTGTCGGGCGGCGAGGCGGCGACGAGCCCCTACGTCCCCTATCGCGTGACGGTGCGCGACGCCGAGGTCGCCGTCGTCTTCCGCGACCGCACGCTGTCGGACCTCATCGGCTTTACCTACGCGAGAAACGCGCCGGAGGCGGCGGCCCGCGATTTCTTCGACCGCGTGGAGGCGATCGGCGCGCGCGAGCGGCCGCGCCCCGCGCTGGTCGCGGTGATCCTGGATGGCGAGAATCCCTGGGAAGCGTATCCCGACGGCGGCAAGGAGTTCCTGACGCAGGTGTATCGCCGCCTGGCCGCGCGCCAGGGGGCGCAGGCCTCGACCGTCGGCGACGCGATCCGGAGCGCGCCGCTCGTCCAGCCGCTCGCCCACCTGCACAGCGGGTCGTGGATCAACCAGAATTTCAAGATCTGGATCGGCCACTCCGAGGACAACCAGGCGTGGACCTCGCTGCGCCGGACCCGCCAATTCCTCGCGAGCCGGGCGGCCCAGCCCGAGCGGTCGCCGGAGGCGGTCGCGGAGGCCTGGGACGCGCTGTACGCCGCGGAGGGCAGCGACTGGTTCTGGTGGTACGGCGACGAATTTTCGAGCACGCTGGCCCCGGAGTTCGACCGGATCTTCCGCGGCCACCTCGCCCGCGTCTATTCGCTCTTCGGCGAGCCGGCGCCCCCCTTTCTCAAGCAGCCGATCAAGCTCGAGCGCGGCGAGCTGCCGATCCGGGAGCCGGTCGGCTTCATCACCCCGACCATCGACGGCGTGGCGACCTCGTTCTACGAGTGGTGGTCCGCGAGCCACTACGTCGTCCGGAGCGACGCCGCCCAGATGTACTGCCCGGTGTCGTACCTCGATGGGATCTGGTACGGGTTCGACCGCGAGCACTTCTACCTGCGCCTCGACCTCGCGCCCGCCCTGGTCGGCGACGCGGGGCCGTACGACGGCTGCTGCCGGATCCTCGCCCCCCGCCCGGTCAAGCTCGTCTTCCCCTTCGCGCGCGACGCGGCGCGGTGCACGCTCCTGCGGGGGGACGGTTCGGTGAGCGACGGTGGCGAGGCCCCGTGGGCGGCCGCGCCGACGACCGCGCGGGTCGCGATCCGGAAGATCGTCGAGCTGGCGGTGCCGTTCGCCGATCTCGGGGTCAAGGAGGGCGAGCGGGTGGAGTTCGTCGTGGAGGTGTCCGAGGGCGGGATCGAACTCGACCACTATCCCGCCAAGCGGCCGTGCACGTTCGTCGTGCCGGGGCCGGATTTCGAAGCGATGATGTGGAGCGTGTGAACCTGGGGGGAGCGTGATGCCCGAACTGCGGAAGGACCCCATCGTCAACCGGTGGGTGATCATCTCGACGGAGCGGTGGAAACGCCCCTCCGATTTCAAGATCCGCCGCGACCTGCCGGGGCGCTCGGCGCTGTGCCCGTTCTGTCCGGGCAACGAGGCGCTGACCCCGGCCGAGGTGCTCGCCTACCGCCCCGAGGGGGGGAAGGCGAACGCGCCCGGGTGGACCCTGCGCGTGGTGCCGAACAAATTCCCCGCGCTGCAGATCGAGGGCGCGTTGAACCGCGAGGGCGTCGGGATGTTCGACAAGATGACCGGCATCGGGGCGCACGAGGTGATCATCGAGTCGCCCGACCACAAGACGACACTCTCGTCCCTCCCCGACAAGGCGCTGGAGAACACCTTCTGGGCATACCGGGACCGGATCCTGGACCTGCGCAAGGACTCCCGCCTCCGCTACATCCTCATCTTCAAGAACCACGGCGTCGAGGCCGGCGCCTCGCTGGAGCACACCCACTCGCAGCTCATCGCGCTGCCGATCATCCCGATCCACGTCCTGGATGAATTGCACGGCGCGAAGGAGCACTTCGCGGAGAAGGAGCGGTGCATCTACTGCGACATCCTCAAGCAGGAGATCAGCGACGGCAGCCGCCTCGTGTGCGAGAACGGCGATTTCGCGTGCCTGGCCCCGTTCGCCCCGCGCTTTCCCTTCGAGGTCTGGGTCCTGCCGAAGGCCCACGCCTCGAACTTCGAGGAGAGCCAGAAGTCGCAGTTTGAGTCGCTCGCGCGCCTGTTCTCGGAGGTCATGCGCCGCCTCGACCGCGCCCTCGACACGCCGCCCTACAACTTCATCCTCCACAGCGCGCCCCTGCGCGAGAAGGCCGACGACTACCACCACTGGCACTTCGAGATCATGCCGCGGCTCTCCGAGGTGGCGGGTTTCGAGCGCGGCTCGGGCTTCTACCTCAACCCGACCCCGCCCGAGGAGGCGGCGAAGTTTTTGCGGGAGGTGGAG
>MHEO01000020.1:0-189 GCA_001803875.1 Nitrospirae bacterium RIFCSPHIGHO2_01_FULL_66_17
CAACCTCAAGATGCCCCGGTCGGTGCTCATGAACGGGGACGTGTTTCAGATCGGATCCTGCGTGTTTCAGTTCGTCTGGAACCGCATCCTGCCCAAATCCTGAACTGATCTTCGCCGCGGCCGCAGGCTGGCAGAGTCAAGATCTCCCGTTCAAGATCTCCCGTTCAAGTTGACAAGCCCGCGAGCGGC
>MHEO01000020.1:207-6707 GCA_001803875.1 Nitrospirae bacterium RIFCSPHIGHO2_01_FULL_66_17
ATGCGCGCGCCGGAGACATCATCGTGCGGGATGTGAGGATCCTCAGGGGGGTCGGGGTGATCGCGGTGGGGGCGTTCGCGTTCCTGCTGATTCTCTCGGCGCTGTGCCCGCTTCCCGCCGTCGCGATGGACCAGGCGCCGGTGTGGGGCGATCGGGGAGTTCCGGTCGAGTGTCCCTTTCATCCCGGGCGGCCCGCCACGCTCTCCACCGCGATCCAGTTCTCGCTCCAGCACCTCCACGGTCTCCCGGCGGACGGCGCGCCCGCGCCGGATGCGGACGGCGGCGGGAGCGCCGTCGTCCCGCCGCCGAAGGATCCGCCGTTGTCGTTCGCGCCTCTTCGGGTTTCCCATCCCCAGCCGGTCCCGCTGTATCTGCTGTACGTCTCGCTGATCCGCTGATCCCTCTTCGCCCGGCCGAGTGACGCGGCGGGTTCCGCCGCGCGTTCGATACAGCGTCGAAAGAGGGTCCCATGCCTATTGAATCGTGCAGTAGCCTCGTCCGTTGGGCGATGGCGACGTGTCTTGCGATCGGGGTGTTCGGAGCAGGGGCCCCGGCGCGGGCCGACGAATCGTTGGACCGGCTGCTCGCCCTGGCGCTGACGGACAACCCCGAGATCGCCGCGGCGCGGCAGCGCTGGGAGGCGGCGAAGGCGCAGGAGCCCCAGGCCCGCGCGCTCGACGACCCGGTCGTCAGCGTCACCGAATGGGATATTCCCTCGGACTTGAACCTGGGTGACACCGCCCAAACCTGGTACGGCATCGAACAAGCCGTTCCCTTCCCAGGAAAACTGGCCTTACGGGGGCGTATCGCGAATCTCGAATCGGAGGCCGCGGAACAGGGCTATCTGGCCGCGTCACGCGCGATCCGCGCGCGGGTGAAGACGACCTATGCCCGGCTCCACCGCGTGCAGCGGGAGATCGCAATTCACCGCGAGCACCAGGCGTTGCTGAACGAACTGATCCACATCGCGCTCGCGCGGTACGCGGTGGGGCAGGCGGCCCAGCAGGAAAGCCTCAACGCCCAGGTCGAGCTCTCAACGCTGCACGCGAGTCTGTTGACCCTCGAGCAGCAACAGCAGAGCCTGCGCATCGAGATGAACACCCTCGCGGGACGCCCCGACGACCCCCTGTTCTTCGGCACGGCGGAGATCGACTATCGGCCGCTGGAGGTCGCCGTGGATGCGCTGGAGGCCCAAGCGTTGGGGCAACGCCCCGAAATTCGAGCCGGCGAACGCATGGTCGCGCGCGAGGAGGAAGCCGCGGCGCTGGCCCGGCGCGGGTGGTGGCCCGATTTCGCGGCGGAGGTCTCGTACTGGGACGTGCACGACGGGCCGAATCGTTGGATGCTCGCGGGCAAAATGACGCTTCCCTGGCTGGCCGCCGGGAAATACCGAGCGAAGATCGCTGAAGCCGCCGCGGGTCGGACGCGGGCCGCAGCCGAAGTCGAAGCCGTCCGGAACGAGACCGTGTCGCTGGTCCGCGATGCGGTCCTCAAGCTCAACACCGCGCAGTCGCTGATCGACCTGTATCGGGGTGGAATCATCGTCCAAGCCGAGCAGGGCCTCGAGTCGGCGCGGATCGCGTACACGACCGGCCGGGCCGATTTTCTGAATCTCATCGACGCGGAGCGTCGGCTGCGCGACGTGCGTCTCGCGGCCGACATCGCGCTCGCCGATTGGGCCGAGCGACGCGCCGAACTGGAACGAGTCGTCGGCGGCGATCTCCCATAGAAGGAAAGGATGGACAACATGACACACCAACCACCGCGCATCGCATCAACGACCGTTCTCGGTTTGTTCGGCGGCGTGGTCGTCACCCTCCTCGCGATCGCGGGATGGTGGACCCCGTCCGATCGTCGCATGGCCACGGCCGGCGGCATGGAGGGCTCAGGCGGGATGGCGAATATGTCCGGTATGCAGGGGATGGACATGTCGGGTGGGAACATGGCCGGCATGAAGGTGGACATGGGCGCGAAGGATCTTGGGCAGGCGTCCGTGACGCTCTCGCCGACCCGCCGCCAGGCGATCGGCGTCAGGACGGGGGTCGTGGAGCGGCGTCCATTTGAGACGACGATCCGCGCGGTCGGCGCCGTGGCGTACGACGAACGGCGCGTAAGGCAGGTCAACCTCCGCGTCGCCGGATGGGTGACGAACCTTGCCGTGAACTACACCGGCCAGTTCGTCCGGGCAGGAGAGCCCTTGCTGACGATCTACAGCCCCGAGCTGGCGGCCACCCAGGCCGAGTACCGCTTGGCTCGCCGCACGCAGGCGCGGGTCGGCCAGAGCCCCCTGGAACCGATCCGGAGCGGGGCGGACGCGCAGGTCCAGGCCGCGGCCGAGCGCCTCCGGCGCTTCAATGTGAGCGACGAGCAGATCGAGGCGCTGGAGAACTCGGAGTCTCGGCCAGAAACCACGCTGGTCGCGCCCATCTCCGGCGTGGTTACGAAGAAGATGGCGCTCCAGGGGGCATACGCCACACCCGAGATGCCGCTCTATGAGATCGCCGATCTTTCCACGGTGTGGGTGAATGCCCAGGTGTACGAGCGCGAGCTGCCGCTGGTGGCCCTCGGGCAGGAGGCCGAGGTCACGCTGGCAACCTATCCGAATGAGATCCTCCGCGGTCGGGTGGCGTTCATCGATCCGGTCTTGGCGCCCGAGACGCGGACCACTCGCGTCCGCATGGAACTTCCCAATCCTGATCTGCGCCTCAAGCCCGGGATGTACGGCGACGTGATCATCCGCGTACGGGCCGCGCCCGTCCTCGCCGTGCCGCGCGAGGCGGTGCTCGATTCGGGGACTCGCACCCTGGCGTTCCTCGATCGGGGCGAGGGCCGTTTCGAACCGCGCGAGATCAAGACCGGCCGCACCTTCGACGGCTATACCGAGGTGATCGAGGGGCTACAGACCGGCGACAAGGTGGTCACGTCCGGGACCTTTCTCATCGATTCCGAGAGCAAGTTGATGGCCGCGACCAACATGATGGGAGCGCTCGGGATGGGCGGCGTCCGGATGGAGCAAGCCCAGATGGGCGAGATGGAGATGGGCGCAGCCGATCACCCTTCGACGCAGACGGTCGACGGCCTGACCCTGACGATCGAGACCCTCCCCGCACCGCCCAAGAAAGGCGAGAACGCGGTCAGGGTCACCGTGCGCGCCAACAACGCACCCGTGACGGATGCCGCGGTCACGGTCGCGTACACCATGGCGATGCCAGGGATGGAGGTCGAGACCGTGAAAGCCAGTCACACCAAAGACGGCGTCTATGAGGCCGAAGTGGACCTGTCGATGAGGGGCGCGTGGACGATCGACGCGACCGTGACGCGCCCCAACGCCAAGCCGGTCACGGCGCATGTCACCGTGCAGGTGGAGGAATAGCGTGATCCGGCGGATCATCGCGTGGAGCGCGAAGAATCCGTTTCTACTCGGACTCGCGGCGATCGGGCTGTCGCTGTGGGGAGCCTGGGCCGTCGCCCATACGCCGGTCGACGCCCTCCCTGATCTCTCGGATGTCCAGGTCATCATTTACACCACCTGGGAGGGGCGCAGCCCCAACTTGGTCGAAGATCAGATCACGTACCCCCTCGTGACGAGCATGCTCGGCGCCCCTCACGTGCGATCGGTCCGCGGCGCATCCGACTTCGGCTTCTCCTATGTCTATGTGATCTTCGAGGATGGGACCGATCTGTACTGGGCGCGCAGCCGCGTTCTCGAATACTTGAGCAAGATCGGCGGGCGGTTGCCCGAGGGGGTGACGCCGATCTTGGGCCCCGACGCGACCGGCGTGGGCTGGGTCTACCAATACGCGCTGGTCGATCGCACCGGCCGGCACGACCTGGCCGAACTGCGCTCGTTTCAAGATTGGTTCCTACGTTATCAGCTCCAGTCGGTCCCCGGTGTCGCCGAGGTTGCGTCGGTCGGCGGCTTTGTCAAGCAGTACCAGATCGCCGTCGACCCCAACAAGCTGCGGGCGTACAACATTCCGCTCTCCCGCGTGATCGAGGCGGTGCGCATGAGCAACAACGATGTGGGCGGGCGGGCGATCGAGATGGGCGAGCGCGAATACATGGTCCGGGGTCGCGGGTACTTGGAGTCGATTGACGATTTGCAGATCGTCCCGTTGGGCACGTCCGCAACCGGCACGCCGATCCTGCTTCGTGATGTGGCGGCGATCGCGCTCGGCCCCGAGATGCGGCGTGGCGTGGTCGAGCTCAACGGCGAGGGCGAGGTCGTGGGCGGGATCGTGATCATGCGTTACGGCGAGAACGCGCTGGCGGTGATCGACCGCGTGAAAGCCAAGCTCGCCGATTTGCAGCCGTCTTTCCCAGAAGGGATTGCGGTCGTCCCGACCTACGACCGCTCCGACCTGATCCGCCGCGCGATCGCCACCCTGCGCGAGAAACTGATCGAGGTCTCAGTCGTCGTCAGCCTGGTCAGTATCGTCTTCCTGTTTCACTTCCGCTCGGCCCTGGTAGCCATCCTGACACTCCCGCTCGCGCTGCTCCTCTCATTTATCGCGATGCAGGCGCTGGGGTTGAGTTCGAATATTATGTCGCTGGGCGGCATTGCGATTGCGGTTGGGGCGATGGTCGATGCCGCGATTGTGATGATCGAGGGTGCACACCAGCGCCTCGAACAAGACCCCGTGGCCGCGCGCGACCCCGTGCGGCGACGCGAGATCATCATCGGCGCGGCCAAGGATTTGGGGCGGCCCTTGTTCTTCTCGTTGTTGATCATCACGGCGTCCTTCCTCCCGGTGTTCACCCTCGAGGCGCAGGAGGGGCGGCTGTTCAAGCCGCTCGCGTTCACCAAGACGTTTGCGATGTTCTTCGCGTCGGTCTTGTCGATCACGCTGGTTCCGCTTCTCATGGTGGCCTGGATTCGCGGGCACATCACGCCGGTGGCGAAAAACCCCGTCAATCGCGCGTTGGTCGCGCTCTATGCGCCGGTGGCTCGGCTGGCGTTGCGACACGGGGCGGTGGTGATCGTCATCGCCCTGCTGTTCATCGTAGCGACCGTCCCGGTCTTTCGTTCGCTAGGATCGGAGTTCATGCCCCCGCTCAATGAAGGCACCATCCTGTACATGCCGACCGCGCTCCCCGGCATTTCGATCACCAAGGCCACCCAGGTGCTCCAGCAGCAGAACGCCTTGCTCAAGACGATCCCCGAGGTCGAGACCGTGTTCGGCAAAATCGGCCGAGCCGAAACCGCCACTGATCCGGCTCCGCTGTCGATGACCGAAACCACGATCACGCTCAAGCCCGAGTCGCAGTGGCGGCCCGGGATGACGTGGGACGGCCTCATCGCCGAGATGGACCGCCTCGTGCGCTTCCCCGGGATGCCCAACATCTGGTGGATGCCGATCCAGACGCGGACCGAGATGCTGGCGACGGGCGTGCGGAGCGCGGTGGGCGTCAAGATCCTGGGCCGAGATCTGGCCGAGATCGACCGCGTCGGCCAGGCGATCGAAGGGGCGCTGGCCGATCTCCCGGGCACGCGGAGCGCGTTCGCCGAGCGGGTGACCGGCGGGTATTACCTGGATATCACGGTCGACCGGCGGCAGGCCGCACGGTACAACCTGAGCGTGGTCGAGGTGGAGGACGTGATCGAGGCGGCCATCGGCGGCGTCAATGTGACGACCACGGTCGAGGGCCGCGAACGCTATCCGGTGAACGTCCGGTACGCGCGCGCCCTGCGCGAGGACCCCGAGAGCCTCAAGCGCGTGCTCGTACCCACGCCCGGCGGCGCCACGGTTCCGCTCGCCCAACTCGCGAGCCTCGAGGTCGCCATGGGGCCCTCGATGGTCCGGGACGAAAATGGCTCGCTTGCGGGGATCGTCTACGTGGACGTGGCAGGGCGCGACCTGGCCGGGTACGTCCAGGCCGCCAAGCAGCGAGTCGCCGAGCGCGTGAATCTCCCCGCGGGCACGTCGCTGATCTGGGCGGGATCGTACGAGTACCTGCTGCGCGCGCAAGAGCGGATGAAGATCGTGGTGCCGCTCACTCTGCTGCTGGTCTTCGTCCTGCTGTACCTGAACTTCCGCTCGGTCGCGCAGACACTGATCGTGCTGCTGTCGATCCCCTTCGCCGTTGTCGGCAGCGTGCTCCTGTTGGGCCTGCTCGGCTACAATCTCAGCATCGCGGTCTGGGTCGGGATCATCGCGCTTGCGGGCGTGGCCGCGGAAACCGGTGTGATCATGATCATCTACCTCGACGAGGCGTACCACCGCCGCGCGCGCGAAGGACGGCTCTCGACCCGCGGGGAGCTGCGTGACGCCGTGCTCGAAGGGGCGGTGCTGCGCGTCCGGCCGGTGGTGATGACCATCTCGGCGATCATCTTCGGGTTGGTGCCGATCATGTGGAGCCACGGGGCGGGCGCCGACGTAATGAAGCGCATCGCCGCGCCGATGATCGGCGGCATGATCACGTCCACGCTCCTCACGCTCGTCGTGATCCCGGTGATCTACGCGTGGTGGCGGGGACGGTCGCTCTAACGACGCGCCCCC
>MHEO01000020.1:6747-7592 GCA_001803875.1 Nitrospirae bacterium RIFCSPHIGHO2_01_FULL_66_17
CAGGACCTGCCACTTCGGAAGGTCCGCGGCGGGAAAGGCCCCGATGAACTGGCCACGGCCCGCGGTGTCGCTCTTGAATGCGTAGTCGCCGGTTCCCACGCCCGCCATCTCCATCTTGGGCTTCGTGTTGACGACCCAGACGGTATACGTGGCATTCGGTTTCAGTCCTTGCGCCGCGATGATGATCTCTTTGGTTGCGGCGTCTTTGTCGACGATGGTCGCTTCGCCTTTGGCGTCCCCTCCGTCGGGGCCGGGCGTTAACGTCAGTCGCTGCATCCCGGCGGCCCAGAGCGACGAAATCCAGACTGTCAGGACCAGTGTGATCAGCATCGCGGCGACGCGGCGGATTCGATTCCTTTTCATGTCTTCCTCCTCGGGGTGTCGATGATGCGACGGGCCGATGTGAAAATCGCGGCGAGCATGGGCGCCGTCAGGCGACCCGTCTGGGTGTTCTGCCGGCTGGGGTGGTAGGACCCGATCAGGGTGACGCCGTTTGGCAGTCGGTGCGTGCAGCGGTGTCCGAACGCGGGCCGGGGACGAGGGATCGCGACGCCGCTCGCCGCGCAGGCCGCCAGGTATGCGTCGAACCCGATCTTCCCGAGCGCGACGACGACGCGGGCCCGCGCGAGTAGGTCCAGTTCCCGAACCAGAAACGGCCGACACGTCGCGATCTCTTCGCGCGTCGGCTTGTTGTCCGGCGGCGCGCACCGCACGGCGGCGGTGATGTAGGCGTCGCGCAGTGCCAGGCCGTCGTCGCGGCGGCTTGACGTCGGCTGGTTGGCGAAGCCGTTCGCGTGCAGGGCGCGGGCGAGCCATTCGCCGCTGGAGTCCCCGGTGAACATCCG
>MHEO01000020.1:7607-12098 GCA_001803875.1 Nitrospirae bacterium RIFCSPHIGHO2_01_FULL_66_17
TCGCGCGACCCGTTCCCGGTGCGCGACCAGGCGCGGGCAGTGTGCGCAGGCGACGATCTCGTCGTGCAGGGCGGCCAGCATCGCGCGCATTGTACCGCGCCCCGCGGCGCGACTCCAGGGCCGTCGATCTTGCGTTTCGTGCCCAAGTTTCCTATAGTGGGCGGCGGATCGACGCGCCGTGCAGACCCTCCTCAAAATCGAAGGCCTCTCCGACGACGCGCGTGCCGCCGCGCTCGCGGCGGCGCTCAAGGCGGTGACGGGCGTGATCGACGCCGAGGTGTTCGTCGAAGACGGCCTGGTTTCGGTGCTCTACGACGTCCGGGCCGATGTGCCGACGCTGGTCGCCGCGGTGACGAACGCCGGGTATGACGCCCGACCCCTCTAAACTGATCGGCTCGATCGCGCCGATCGATCTGCTGGACGGGTGCTCCCCCGTGGTGCGCCGGCTGCTCCACGTCGTCCACGAGCTGGTGGACGAGCCGCACGAGGCCACCGACGCCAAGACCGCGATCGCGCTGTATTGCACGCGCGACCTGGGGCTCGATCCGAAAGACGTCGACGACGCGTGCGACGAACTTGCCGCGCACACTCAGCGGTTGTATCCCCCCGGCACCGTGGGCCATGCCTACCGCGTGTTGTTGAGGCTGGCCCAACCGTGGCAGACGCGCTATCCGCTGCTGGAGACGTCCGGGATCATCGGCGATCACCACGACGACGATCCCGCGGGGCCGGAGCAGGTCGGCGTGCGGATCTCCCCTCTGGCGCACACCCTGTTGCCGCTCGACCGCGCGCCGCTCCTGCCGATCGGGCTGCTCAACGGCGGCGCCGACGGCGCCGCCGTGGTCCCCCCGCACAACCTCTCCGAACTGTGGACCGCGCTCGAGCACGTCCGGCAGGACCCGGACGAGTCGCTCGATGACCTGATGGAAGTGCTGCCCGGCCCCGATTTTCCGACCGGCGGGGTGATTTGGGGCACGGGATCCGTTCGGGAACTCTACGCCACCGGCGCCGCGTCGCTGGTGGTCCGCGCCTCGATCGAGGACGAGTTGCAGGGGTCGCGGACCCGCGTGTTGATCGCCGGCCTGCCGCCGGGGGTCCTGATCAAGGCCGTCGTGGCGCAGATCCGCGACCTGGCGCGGCGCGGGCGGTTCCCCCTGATGCAGTTGGAGGACCTCTCCACCGAGACCCGCGTCCTCGTGGTCGTCGACGCGCCCCGGACCGTGACCACGGAGGACCTCAAGGCGCTCCTGTTCGAGGAGACCGCCTGCCAACGGATTGTGCCGTGCCGGCTCGCGTTCCATGCCGACGGCGGCGCGGTCGCGCGGCCGCTGCGCGACTGGCTGGCCGAGGCCGCCGCCCGGTGCACGCCGGCGTGGCGGCCCAAGGCCGGCCCCATCCTCGACCGCGTGCCCCCCCTGCGCGAGATCATGGAGCGGGGCGGCTACGAGAGTCCGTTGTTCGATCTGGTCGATCATCGTCGGACGAAGATCCTGATGGCTTGACGCCGGGCGGCGTCAGGCAGACCGTTCCTCGCGAGGGAGGGATTATGGACGATATGAAGACCATCCTTGATGCCGCGGCGCGTCAGAACCTGCCGCTGGACCTGCTGTTCGACGGGACGGAGCCGGGGTACGCGGGGCGCCTCCTGGGGACCCGGCGGGTCGCGGACGCCGAGGGCCTCGCCATCGAGGTCAGTTCGGAGGGCGTGCCGAAGGTGGTGTCGGTGGCGCGGGTCCGGGTCGTGGTCGACCGCGTCCTCCACGAATTCGCGGTGCCCGTCGTCCGGCGGACCGACGATCCCCTGCCGGTCCTGCTGACGACGTATCCCACCGAGGTCCACACCGTCGAGCGCCGGTCCCAGGTCCGCGTCGCGCCGACGTCCGCGGCGCGCCTGCGCGTGGCGGTGACGGCGGCCGGCGCCTGGATCCCGGTCGAGCTGCACAACATCGGTCTGGGCGGGGCGGCGTTCTCCTCCCCGGACGTCGGGCGGTTCGCCGTGGGGCACTCGGTGGCCCGGATCGAACTCACCCTGGACGACGGCGCGCCGATCGTGACCTCGGGCACGGTCCGGAACGTCTACACCATCCGCTATCCGCGGGAGGTCGGTCCGGTTTACGGGATTCAGTGGGGGAAGCTGTCGGCGGCCGATCGCGCGCGCCTCACGGCGCACATCAACGCGAGGCGCCCGGCGGCGAGATGACGGGTCCTCCCCGGCGCCGCTAGGTGCCTATCCGAGTATTTGGGTGTTGGAGCCTGTTCAGGACTGGTTAGATGCAAGGCGGAGCGAGCACCGGAGCGGAGCGTACTCCCTGTGTACGTGAGCACCGGATGCGCAGCGACAACGCCGCAGATGACCAGTCCTGGACAGGCTTTTACGTGACGAGGTAGACCATGTCGTGTTCCCGCGCATGGTCGGTCACACTCAGGCCCACCGCCTGGCCCACCTCCGCCCTCGGGCGGGATTCGTGCTCGACCTGGATCGACTCGACCGTCTGGTAGAAATCGCTGGTGTGCCCCTTGATGTGAATGCGATTGCCCACCTGCAGGGGGCGGTCGGTCACCGAGACCACGGCGACGCTCAGATGCGAGTAGTAATGCGTGACCACGCCGATCTTCAATTCGTTCGCGGGCACGACCGGGGGGGCGGGGATCGCGGCTTGGGGCGGCCGGACCGGCGCGACCGGTTTTGCCGTCCGGCGGCGCGTCGCGGCGGGGCGGGCGGCCTTGACCGTCGGGCGCCGGGCGCCGGCCGCGGCCTTCGCGCGGGGCTTCGCCGCGCCGGTCTTCTTGGCCGGCGCTTTCGTGGCCCGCGTCTTGGTTGCGACGCGTGTCTTCGTCTTCGCTTTTACTTTCGCCTTGGGCTTGGCTGCTGGCTTCTTCTTCGCGGCGGCGCGCGATCGGGTTGCCGGCTTCCGTTTCGGAGATTTCTTCGCGGCGGTTTTCTTCGGTTTTGCTGAACGCGACGGGCTCATTGGCTTCTCCTTTCAGGCGCCTCGCTGACCGAGGGGCAGGTAATCTCGGCCGTGGACGCCTTCGTAGATTTCCGTGGGTCGAAAGATGTGGTTGTCCTGGATCTGCTCCACCCAGTGCGCCAGCCAGCCGGCGACCCGGGCCATGGCGAAGACCGGTGTGAAAAAGTCGGGTTCGAGGCCCATCTTCTGGTAGACGATCCCCGAGTAGAAGTCCACGTTGGGATAGACCCCCTTGGCCGCCAGGCGCGTGACCGCCTCGCGCTCGATGGCTTCGGCGACCTCGTACAGCGGCGACTTCCCGAAGCGGGCGAACAGCTCCTTGGCGAGCGACTGCAGGATGACGGCGCGCGGGTCCTTCACCTTGTACTCCCGGTGGCCGAGCCCCATGATCTTCTCGCCCGCGGCCAACTGGCGGTCGAGATAGGCGCGCGCCTTCTCCGGCGAACCGATCTCCCGGAGCATCAACAGCACTTCCTCGTTCGCGCCGCCGTGCAGCGGCCCCATCAGGGTGCCGATCGCGGAGGAGACGACCGTGTACGCGTCCGCCAGCGTCGAGGCCGTGACGAGCCCGCTGAACGTGGACGCGTTCATGGTGTGCTCGGCGTGCAGGATCAGGCAGACGTCCAGGACCCTGGCGGTCAGCGGGTCCGGCGGTTTGCCCGTCAGCATGTAGAGGAAATTGGCCGCGTGGTCCAGGTCGTCCTGGGGCGGAATCGGGTTATCCCCCCGGCGCATCCGCGCGTACGCCGCCACGATCGTCGGGAGCTTGGCCAGCAGCCGGACCACCGAGCTGTACTGCACGTCGCGGCCCTTCACGTGCTTGGCCGGGTAGAACATCCCGAGCGCCGCGACCGCGGCCTGGAGCGCGTCCATCGGATGGCCGCCCTCGGGCAGGCACTTCATGAGGTCGGTGATGCGGAACTTGATCTGCCGGTGGGCGATCAGGTCGGCGGTGAACCGATTCAGCGCCGCCTCGCCGGGCAGCTCCCCGAAGATCAACAGATAGGCGGTTTCGACAAAGGTGCTCCGCTGCGCCAGCACGTCGATGCGCAGGCCGCGGTATTCGAGCAACCCTTTCTGGCCGTCGAGGTAGCTGATCTTGGAGCGCGCCACCGGGATGCCCGCAAGGCCGGGCGAAAACGGCGGATCGGCTGGCGAGGAAACGTTCGACGGACGCTCGGTCATCGGCTCTCCCTGCGTATCCCCGTGCGGACCGGGGACATTGTATGAGAGCATCCGGGGGATGTCAACCGGAGCGCGGGGCGTCAGGAGGCGTCGCGCAGCAGCGCGAGAAAGGCGGCGCCGTAGTGTGCGATCTTCTTGGGGCCGACGCCGTTGAGCGCCAACAGTTCCGACTCGGTCAGCGGTCGGCGCTCGACCATCTGCACGAGCACCGCGTCGGAGAACACCAGGTAGGCCGGGATTCCCTTGGCGTCCGCCAGTTGCTTGCGCAGCGATTTGAGGCGCGTGAACAGCGCGCCGCCCGCCGCCG
Source organism: Nitrospirae bacterium RIFCSPHIGHO2_01_FULL_66_17 (assembly GCA_001803875.1). Classification (GTDB taxonomy): domain Bacteria; phylum Nitrospirota; class Nitrospiria; order 2-01-FULL-66-17; family 2-01-FULL-66-17; genus 2-01-FULL-66-17. The sequence goes on from MHEO01000020.1 coordinate 12,072, forward strand.
CGTCGTCTCCCGCGCGCCGGGAGCCCC
>MHEO01000020.1:12118-17580 GCA_001803875.1 Nitrospirae bacterium RIFCSPHIGHO2_01_FULL_66_17
GCCGGGGCCGCCGCGAGGAGGTCGGCGCCCAGGCAGACGTCGCACGACGCGCCGCAGGCCGCGATTGTCTCCCCCAGGTGCGCGACCAGGCTTTGATGCCGGCACGCGCGACGATCGGCCCACGCGAACATGTCCCGCGTCTGCTCCCGGGCGCGGGTCTTGAGCGCGGCGTCCTCGATCCCGTCCAGGAATCGCTCGTAGCTGAGCACCTCCGACCACGAGTAGAACAGGATGCAGTCGCTCGCGACCCCGTCCCGTCCCGCGCGGCCGATCTCCTGGTAATATCCCTCCATGTTTTTCGGCATGTCGCGGTGGATGACGTAGCGGATGTTCGGCTTGTCGATGCCCATGCCGAACGCCACGGTTGCCACCACCACGTCGATGTCGTCCCTCCGGAAGGCCTCCTGAGCCCGCGACCGCTCGGCCGCATCCATCCCCGCGTGGTAGGGGAGCGCCCGCACGCCGTGGCCGCGCAAATAGTCGGCGGTCGCCTCCACGCTCTTCCGGCTCAGGCAGTAGACGATGCCGCTCTGGTCTTCGCGCTCGCGGATGAGGCGAAGGATCGCGGACCGGGTGTCGAGGCCCCCGCCCTTCTTGTACACGTGCAACCGAAGGTTGGGGCGAAAACACGAGCCGCGGAACCGCCGCGGGGCGGCCATGCCGAGCTGGGTCCCGATGTCGGCGACCACCTCGTCGGTGGCGGTGGCGGTGAGCGCGAGGACGGGTACACCGCCGAAGCGGGCCTTGAGGCCGGACAGATTGCGATACGCGGGCCGGAAGTCGTGGCCCCACTGGCTGATGCAGTGCGCCTCGTCCACCGCGACCAGCCGGATGTCGCACGAGACGAGCACCTCGCGCAGCGACGCCTCGATCCCTTCGGGCGCCGCGTAGACCAGCTCGTACCGGCCGGCACGCAGCGCCGCGACCCGCTCGCGGCGCTCCTCGGGGTCGAGGCTCGTGTTGATGAAGGTCGCGCGGATCCCCAGCTCGGTGAGCGCGTCGACCTGGTCTTTCATCAGGGCGATCAGCGGCGAGACGACCAGCGTCGTGCCCCCCAGGATCCGCGCGGGGATCTGGTACGTCAGCGATTTGCCCGCGCCGGTGGGCATGACCGCGATGCCGTCGTGTCCCGCGAGCACGGCGTCGATGACCGCCTCCTGCCCGACGCGAAACTCCGCGTACCCGAACGTGGAGCGGAGCACCTCGCGGGGGGACAGCCCGGCGGCCGGCGCGGCGGTTTCCAGGTCGTCGGCCACCTGTTTGAGCAGGGTGATGGTGGGGGGATCGAACAGGTCGGGCCGGCTGCGATAGGCGGCGCGGAGGCGCTCCAGCCGTGCGCGGCACGCCTGGCGGTCCTCGGGGCTCGACGGTCCGGCGGTCGCCGTCCGGGCCAGCGCTTCGACGTCGCGCAGGAGGTCCGGCCTGGAGAGCGAAGCGGCCGCGGGGTCGGCCTCCATGGCGAGTCCGTCCGCCACCCCCGCTGCGATGATCCGACCGACGCGCACGACGAGGCTCCCGATCGACGCGGCAGTATACCCAAGGCGGCCGGCAATAGCAATTTCATTCCCCTCCATTCCCCTTTCCATGGGGGATCGTGTATAGTCAACCCGGCATGCCGGGGTCGATCTCAGCAGGGAGGGAGTCCGTGGGTGAATCGGTCGTGAGCGCCGCAACAACCTTTCGTGTCGTCCTCCTCAAGCCGTCGCATTACGACGATGAGGGCTACGTCATCCGCTGGATGCGGTCCTGCATCCCGAGCAACACGCTGGCCTGTCTCTACACCATCACCGAGGCGGTCAAGACGTCGGTGCGTCTGGGGTCCGACGTCGACCTCGTGATCGACGTCTACGACGAGACCAACCAGCGCATACCGATCGAGAAGATCATTCGGCAGTTGACCGCGCCGGGCGCCGGGGGCGTCGTCTGCTTTGCGGGTGTTCAGTCCAACCAATATCCCCGGGCGATCGACCTGGCGCGCCGGTTCCGAGCGGCGGGCCTCACGACGCTGATCGGCGGATTTCACGTCAGCGGCTGTCTCTCGATGCTGGAGAAGATGCCCGAAGACCTGACCTCGGCGATGGCCGAAGGCATCACGCTGGTGGCGGGCGAAGTCGAGGAACGCTGGGGCGACGTGCTCGAAGACGCCTTCCTCGGTCGCCTCAAACCGCTCTACAACTTCCTCAAAGAACTGCCGAACCTCCAGGGCCAGGCGCTGCCGCTGCTGCCGACCGAGGCCGTCTCCCGCTACGTCGGGCAGATGACGACGTTCGACGCGGGGCGGGGCTGTCCGTTCGAGTGCAGCTTCTGCACGATCATCAACGTCCAGGGGCGCAAATCCCGATACCGCACCGCCGACGATGTCGAGGCGATCATCCGCGAGAATCACCGACGCGGGATCAAGCGGTACTTCATCACCGACGACGATTTCGCGCGCAACAAGCACTGGGAATCGATCTTCGACCGGATCATCCTGCTGCGCGAACGCGACAAGATCGCGATTTCCTTCATCCTCCAGGTGGACACCGCGAGCCACCGCATCCCGCGCTTCGTTGAGAAGGCGGGCAGGGCCGGGTGCCGAAAGGTGTTCATCGGGCTGGAGAACGTCAACCCCCAGACGCTCAAGGACACGGGCAAGAAACAGAACCAGGTCCACGAGTACCGGGACATGCTCCAGGCGTGGCGGAAGGCCAACGCGGTGACGTTCGCGGGGTACATCATCGGGTTTCCCAACGACACGTACGAATCGGTGATGCGTGACGTGGAGATCCTCAAGCGCGAGCTGCCGTTGGACCTCGTGGAGTTCTTCGTCCTGACCCCATTGCCGGGGTCCGAAGACCACCAGACCCTGGTCAAGGCGGGCGCGTGGCTCGAGCCCGACATGAACCGGTACGACACCGAGCACCCGTGCTCGACCCATCCCAAGATGTCGGCCGACGAGTGGATGCGGACCTACTACGACGCGTGGAAATCCTTCTACACGTGGGAACACATCGAGACGATCTTCCGCCGCCGGCGCGCCGAGGGGCACAGCGTCGGGAAGATGCTGGGGCAGATGATGTGGTTCCGCGGCTCGATGTTCGTCGAGGGCGTCCACCCGCTCCAGGCGGGGATCATCCGGCGCAAACACCGGTCGGAGCGGCGGCCGGGTTTCCCGCGCGAATCCATTGTGGTCTTCGCGTGGCGCCGAGCGCGCGAGATCGCCTCCGAGGCGGTGGGGACGCTCAGGCTGGTCTGGAAGCTGCACCGATTGCGCCGACGGGTCGAGAAGGACCCCGCCAGCCGCACGTATCGGGATCTCGCCATCACCCCATCGCCGGCCCCGCGCACGCCGATTGCCCTCAGCGTGCTGCCGACCGTCGCCTCTCCGGAAGAGCCAATCGTCGCGCGTCGGTAGGGACGCCACCGAACAATCTCGGCTCCTGACCTCCCCCCGCGCGCTGAACTGGTGCTCGATCGTCGTTTCACGTATGATCGGGCGATCCGGTCCGGTCAGTGTCAGGTATTGATGCTCCGACCGGCGAGAGACCATCCGACGTGGTCATCGACCGCTTCAATCGGTTTTTCCGACTGGTGACCCTCTTCGTGGCGGCGCTCTGCGTCGGCCGCGTCGTCTTCCTTCTGAAGTACCACGGCACGTTCAGCGACGCGGCGCCGTCCGCCATCGCGCAGGCGTTTCTCTACGGGTTACGCTTCGACCTGTCCACGGCGGCGATGGTCACGGCGCCGTTTCTCGCGCTGCTCTTTTTCCCCGGCGTGTCGAGGAGTCGGGGCCTGGTGCGCGCGCTGCTCATCATGCTCCTCGTCTGGTTCGCCGCCATCCTGGTCTTCGACTTCGTCGACATCCAGTACTACGCCTTTGCCCAACGCCACGTGACGTTCGAAGCGCAGAGCGCGTTCCACGACCTGCGCACCCTGCTGGGCATCGGGTTGCGCCAATACCTGCTCGACCTCGCCGGCCTGGGCGTGTTCCTCGCGCTCTTCGTCTGGGCGTACCTGAGGGTCGCCCGCGCGTTCATGGCGTTACCGACGCCCGACGGTCGATCAGGTCTCGCGCGGGTGCTGGCGATCGAGGTGCTCGTGCTGCTGCTCCTGATTCCCCTCGAGGTCGTGTTCATCCGGGGCGGCCTGCAATCCAAGCCCATGGGCGTGCGGAGTGCGTTCCTCAACGAGTCGGTGGAACTGGGCGCGCTGAGCCTCAATGGCCTGTATACGTCGCTGTTCTCGCTGGCCGACCGACTCGACGGCCGGGATCCGATCGCCCATCTTCGCGCGCTGGATACGGGAAATTCGGACGCCGAGCGGCGCGAGGTGCTCCGTCGAATCGTCTCCGAGAAGCGAGAGGTCAGCGACGGAGAGTATCCGCTGTTCAGGCGGTTCGTGGACGCGCCCGAGTCACCGAGGCGCTGGAATGTCGTCTTCGTGATCATGGAAAGCTGGTCCGCGAAGTTCGTCGGCGCCCTGGGGGCCGATCCTGACGCGACGCCGTTCTTCTCCGAGCTGTCGCGCGACGGTCTTCTGCTGACGAACTGCTTGGCGAACGCTCAGCGGTCGGTCGAGGGGCTGTCGGCAATCCTGGGGTCCGTGCCCGTCTGGCAAGGGATGGTGTTGGGGCAGGGGGGCGTGCTCTACCAAACGCGGCTCGAACCCGTCGGGCGCGTCTTTCGCGCTAGCGGGTACCGCACGCTCTTTGTCCATGGCGCCCGGCGCGGGTCGATGGGGTTCGACGGCCTGGTGAAACGGCTGGGCATCGAGCGCCACGTCTCGCGCGAGGACTTCGAGATCACGCCCGTCACCGACGACGGCGTGTGGGGCATCTACGACGAGTACGCGTTCCAACGGGCCGATGAGGAGATGCGCGGCCTGCAGGAGCCGTTCTACACCGCGGTGTTCTCGCTCAGTTCGCACACGCCGTACACGTTGCCGTCGAAGGCCTTCGAGCGCTTCGGTCCCGACGTGCCGTTTCACGAATTCCGCAACTCGATGGGCTACGCCGATGACGCGCTGCGGCGCTTCTTTGAGACGGCGCGGCGCGCCCCCTATTTCGACCACACGCTGTTCGTGATCCTCGGCGACCACACCGAGGGGCCGTCCACGGGCGGCCACCTGTACGAGGCCTATCACATCCCGTGCCTCTTGTATGGCCCCGGTCTCGTGGCGCCAGGCCGCTACGATGGCGTCGTGAGCCAACTGGACCTCTTTCCCTCGGTGCTGGATCTCGTGAACGTTCAGACGCCGTTCACGTCGTGGGGCAAATCGATCTTTGCGCCGGGACCGCGCTGGGCGCTCCTGCCGCGGGGCGATCTGTTCGTGGCGGTCGAGGCGCCGTACATGCTGCTATCGCGCTTCGACACCCCCGTCGCGCTGTACGACATGACGGCGAACCCCGCCGAGAACATCCTCCAGCGCGACGCGGCGACGCGCGCCGCCGCCGACCGGCTGGGCCGGCAGCTCCGCGCCTACCT
>MHEO01000020.1:17604-22884 GCA_001803875.1 Nitrospirae bacterium RIFCSPHIGHO2_01_FULL_66_17
GGCCAACAAGGTCCGGCCGCCGGAGGAACCGCGTGCCTTGGCGAGCCTCAGCGCGTTCCCGGCGCGTCGGTGAACTCCATCCGCCGGACCGTGAGCTTGCACTTGTCCTTCTCGTGCCCCAACAGGATGACCTTGCTGTTGTAACGCGCGGCGACCTGCTGGCCGACGGCCGTTCCCGGGCACAGCGGGCCTCGCCTGTCCGCCCGAATGTCCAAGGTTCCGATCGTCAGCGAGTACGCCGACGTGTTGAAATTGGTGAAAAAGTTCAGCTCCGTGACGGTGGCGAGCCCTTCGGCCATCGGCGGGGCAGTGGGCTCGGCGCCCAGGGCGGGCGCGTCCCACAGCGCAAAGATGCCGACCATGGTCCAGACGACAGTCGCAGCGGCCTTCGTTCGCCTGCTAAATCCCCCCATCCCCCCTTTGACAAAGGGGGGTAAGGGGGGATTTGCCTCTCGTGTGGACAAGCCGTATGGCTTATAGAAACTCACTGGCATTGGTCGCATCGTCCGGCGATTCTACTGAAGGCCGGGGCGGATTGCAAAGTGGCGTGGCGCTACGGTACGATTCGGCCGTGCCGACCAGCCCGTCCAAATCGCTCGACACGTTTCCCAACCCGAGTCCCGAGCGGGATTACGAGGTCCGGTTCGAGTGCCCGGAATTCACCTGCCTGTGCCCCAAAACCGGCCAGCCCGATTTCGCGACGATGCGCATCCGCTACATTCCGGACCGGCTCTGCGTCGAGCTGAAGTCCCTGAAGCTGTATCTCTGGTCCTTTCGGAACGAAGGCGCGTTTCACGAAGCTGTCACCAACGCGATCCTGACCGATCTCGTCGGCACGATCCAGCCGCGCTTTGCCGAGGTGGAGGGTGATTTCTTCGTCCGCGGCGGCATCCACACCGTCGTTACCGCCCACCACCGCGCCCCGGGATTCACCGAGCGGCCATGACCATCTGGGCCCGGCTCCACGTCGCTGTGCTCGCCTTTTGGGTGGGCGTCATACTGTTCTTCTCGGGTCTGCTCGCGCCAATCGCGTTTCAGACCTTTCCGCAAGCGCAGGCCGGAGACTTGATGAACAAGCTCTTCGTGCCGTACCACGTGGTGGGCTATGTCTGCGGCGGCGCGGCCCTGCTGACCGCATGGTTTGCCGGCGGGTTGCGCGGCAAGGTCCGCAACGCGCTGCTGATCGCGTTGCTGGGCACCACGCTCTACGCAGGCCTGGTGCTCTCGCCCGAAGCGCGCACGCTCCGCGTCGAGTTACGCCAGACTGACACCGCGACCGAGAACCCGGTGACCAAAGCGCGCTTCGACGCACTCCACCGACGGGCTGTCGCGCTCAACGGTGCCATCCTCATCGCGGCGCTGACCGCGCTCGTGTGGGCGGTGGTATCGCCACCGAAGCGTCAGAAATGACGAAAATAAATCTGTCCCCAATTCTTTTCCTTGTCCTAAGAGCATGACCGGATGCTACAGCCCGGCCCCGAGGCCGCGCGTCGCGATCCCGGGGCTGGCCTCGCGACGGCTAAGGCTTCTCGAACTGCAGCCGGTCTCCGAGGTCCGCCAGCGGCATCGTCTGGGACCCCGTCTTGTTCCCGATGGCGAGGGTGCCCGTGACCTGCGTGCGGTCCGCGACCGTGAGCGGCAGGTCCTCGGTCTCCATCTTGAATTCCCAGGCCGTGCCGCCCATCGGCTTGAACTTCACCTCGAGCTTGGGCGTCGTCCCCGAGGCCGACTCGTACTTGAAGCTCCCGTCCCTCTTCGTCGTGAAGTTGTTGGCGCCGATGGCCGTCTCGAACAGGATGCCGCCGGCGTTGGCGAGCTTGATGGACACGGCCTCGTTCACCGGGTTGATGGTGCTGCCGGCGGGGAGGTTGAGCACGCCCTTCCACTCGATCTCGTTCTCTGCGGCCGTGGCGCCGAGGTCGATGGTCAGTTCCTTCGTGTCGACCCCAATGGTGACGACGTCCGTGGCGACTTCGCCGTTCGCGTTTTGCCAGAACGAGACGCCCCCGCCCGCGAGGCCCGTGCCCCAGGCGAAGACGGCTCCGCTGGTTCCCGGCAGAGCGTTGCCCGGGATCGTGACGGGGGGGAGCTGAGTCGTCGCCGCCGGATCCTTGTTCGTGGCGGCGATGACGAAATCGCCGCTCGTGACGCGGCCGATCTCGTAGACGTTGTGGAAGTCGTTGTCCCACGGGAACGGGATCAGGGCGACATTCGGTGCGTTCTCCACGCGCAAGACCTTCCGCATCGGCGTGGAGGCCGGGTCGCGAGCCAAGGCCAATTCGAGGCGGGAAGTCCCGTCGTCCAGGATCAGCCGCCAGCCGAGGGCGTGGTTGACCCAGGCCGGCGAGTTGTCCGGCACCGGGGGCGTGTCCACCTGAACGCGAAACGTCGCCGTCTCAGAGCCGAGGACTCCCGGGGACGCGAAGAACAACAGCTTCGAGGCGTTGTCCGGGTCGATGATGCCCACTCCGAGCGCCGCGTCGGGCGTGGGCGTCAGGGTACCGTCCCGCCCCCAGACAGAAGGATCCGGGGAGCCGTCCTGGGTGTTCGGATCCGGAAACGTGTACGCGAACCGCGTCGGCCCCGTCTGCGCCAGGGCGACGCCGACCCCGGCACTGAGCGCCAGGGCCATCGCCAGGGTGACGGCCTTCATCGTTCTCGCTCGGACTTGCATGGCATCCTCCTTGTGCGCCGGGTTAAACCGGCGGGGTGTTGCGAATGTAAGAGTCGTACGGTGAAGGGCTAGCGACCCGCACCGGCCCCGAGTCATGCGCGGCCGTCCGCGAAGCGTTGACAGGGGCACGAGAACACCTCTCGGGGACGTTGTTAACTATCTAAACTATCCATCTTTATATTTTCTTCCATTGTTTATACCGTCTTATGGTAAATGGGGTCTATGGTAAATGGGGTCAGAGCAGTCGTGTCCGGAGATTCTGACCTTGCGGTGTCGTAACGCTCTAGAGAGGCTCTGGGGTCAAGAGGCTCTGAGGCTCTGGGGTCAGGCTTGAAATATGAAATTCTCTCAGTCTGAGGCTCTGGGGTCATGAGGCTCTGAAGAGGCTCTGGGGTCAGGCTTGAAATATGAAATTCTCTCAGGTATAACCGCCGCATGGCTCGCAAACCGCGATTAGAATACGCAGGGGCGCTCTATCATGTCATCAGCCGGGGCAATGCGCGGCAGCCGATCTTTCTCGCGGACGCGGATTATCGGCGGTATCTCGCCTACCTGGGCGAGTCTCAGCAGCGACATGGCTTTCGACTGTATGCCTACGTCCTGATGACCAACCACGTCCACCTGCTCCTCGAAACGGCCCACGAGCCGCTGTCGCGCATCATGCAGCGGCTGAACAGCCGGTACAGCTTGGCGTTCAACCGCGGCCATCGCCGGGTGGGCCATGTCCTGCAGGGCCGCTACCAGGCGCTGCTCTGCGAACACGACCGCTACCTGCTCGCCTTGACGCGCTATCTGCACCTCAATCCGGTTCGGGCCAGGATGGTGCGCGACCCGGCGGCCTATCCCTGGAGCAGCTATCACACCTATCTCGGCCGGAGTGGGCCGGTGCGGGTCGAGACGGACAGGGTGCTGGCTCAGTTTGGAGCCACCTCCGCCGCGCAGCGGACGGGGTACCGGAAATTTGTGCTGGAGGCGGTCGACCACGGGCACCAGCCGGAGTACTATGCCGCGGTAGAGGGGCGGGTGTTAGGGGGGGAGGCGTTTGTGGCGACCGTGCTGAAGCCCGCGCCCGGCACCAGACCGCCCCGCCACATTGACGCCTCCCGGATGATCGAGCAGGTGGCCAAGGCCCTGGGACTGAGACCGACGGAGGTCAAGGGGCCCGGCAAGGATCGGCCGCGAGTCGAGGCCAGAAGCTGGATTGCGTATGCGGGGTCGCGGTACACCTCACTCCGGGCGTCGGAGCTCGCGAGGATCTTGAGCGTGGATCCGAGCTGTCTCAGCCATGCGGCGCAGCGGCTGGAGCGACGGCTCGACCAACCGACGGACCGGCCCGCTCTCAGGAAGGTGCTGGAACGAATCGAGAATTTCATATTTCATGTCTGACCCCTGACCTTTCTGTTTGTCTGACCCCTGACCTTTCCTGACCTTTCTTTTACGCCGCCAGTGTGACCTCGGCGACGACGGTGTCCCAAGGCACCATCACGCGTTCGTCGTTGTCTCGCGAGAGCAGGCCGACGCGCTCGAGCGCTCGCACGTCGGTGTGGACGTTCTTATAATCCCGGCCGAGCGCCTTGGAGAGCGCCCGCACGGTCATTGGCCCTTCCTGGCGCAGTTTTCTCAGCAGCGTCCACCGGGACGGGGTCAAGGTGCGCAGGAGTGTCTCGAGATTGTCGAACGTCAACCGTTCCTGCCGCGCAACCGTTTCCCCACGCTCGACCTTGCGCCATGTCTCGATAAACCGCTTGGCTGATTGGTCAAGGTTTCCCACCTCGATTGTCACTCTCTTTTTGCTCACGAAGCCAACCTCCTCGCTCGCACCACGTCCGCGAGAAAATCGGACATGAGCGTCTCGACATCAACAAACGTGTAGGGAAACTCGCGCTCCTCGTCGTGGCGGTGATCGCCCTTTCCCGTCTCGTTGTCATAGCGGACGAGACACCGACCATCCGCCGATCCGTAAGATCCGTAATAGAGCCGATACTTGATGCCGTGGGGCCGATCACGCGTCTTTTTGGGCAACTGCCAGATCACCATTTCGATGATCGAACCGTCGCGAAGGACGTGTTTCTCCCAAAAGAGCGGCCTGGCGGCCATATGGTGCTTTATACCATAGACTCGGAATGGCCGTCAATCACGTCCCAGTCGTTCACTGGGCGGGCATCATCTGCCGCGCCATTTCCAGATTCGCCCGAGCGTCGGCGTGCCCGGGATCGCGCGCCAGCGCCTCGCGAAACGCCGAGATCGCCTCATCGACACGCCCCTGCTCCGCGAGCACGATGCCCAAACTGTTGAAGAGGTCGGGGTGGGGGGCGAGTACGATCGCGCTTCGGTATTCGGCTTCGGCTTCCGCGAAGCGGCCACGCCCGGCCAGCACCTCGGCCAGGTGGCTCCGCGCCGTCGCGTCGTTCGGGTTGATCGTCAGCCCCGCGCGATAGGCCGCGATCGCCTCGTCCGTCCGACCCAGCCTTGCCAGCGTCAGGCCCCGGTTGAAATGGCCCTTGAAGGACGAGGGGTTCAGCCGGAGGACCTCGTCGAACTCGTGCAGGGCGTCGTCATGCGCTCCCCGGTTCAGGTGGTGAAGGCCGAGGTTCGTGTGCGCCTGA
>MHEO01000021.1:0-1399 GCA_001803875.1 Nitrospirae bacterium RIFCSPHIGHO2_01_FULL_66_17
AACGCCAGCAACAGGCCCATGTCGGCCTGGAACTTGAGCGTGGAAAACGCCCAGCTGCCCACGCCCACGGTCATGGTGGCGGCGGTGAACAGCACCGCGGTGCCGCGGCTGCGCAGGGCCTCGTGGAACGCCGCAACCGGTGTGCGGCCGCGCGCCAGGTTCGCGTGCAGGCGTTCGTACAGGTAGATGCCGTAATCCACGCCGATGCCCACGCCCAGCGCGATCACCGGCAGGGTCGAGATCTTGAGCCCGATGTCGAGCAACGCCATGAGCGCCTGGCACAGGATCGAGCTGAGCGCGAGGGGAATCATGATGCACAGCATCCCGCGCCAGGAACGGAAGGTGATGAGACACAGCAGTGCGATGGCACCGAAAACGGAGGCCAGCATCCCGACCTGGGCCGCGTCCACCGCCTCGTTGGTGGCGGCCATGACCCCGACGTTACCCGCGGCCAGGCGGAAGCGCAGCTTGTCGCTGTCATGTTTGCGCTGGAAATTTTTAATTTCCTCCACCACCCGCGCAATGGTGGCGCCCTCGTGGTCGTGCATGAACAGCATCACCTGCATCGCGCTGCAATCGGTGTTGAGCAGGCCGCTGGCGGTGTCCACCGGTGTCACCGACTGGGCAAGCACGGTCGGGTCGCGTGACAGCGCGCGCCACTTGAGGCTGCCCTCGTTCCAGCCGGAGGCGATGACCCGGGCCACGCCGGGCAGGGCCAGCACCGAGTGCACCCCCTCCACCTGGCGCATGCGCCACTCGAAGCGGTCTATGGCATCCATGATCTCAAACTGCGTGCAGGCGCCGGGGATGCCCGTCTGGGCAATCACCGCGAGCACGTCCACGCCGATGGAAAAGGCGTGGGTGATGGCCGCAACATCGCGGTTGTAGCGTGAGTCCGCGTGCAGCTCCGGGATGCCCTCGCCGAGATCGCCGGTGCGCAGGTGGCGCGCCTGATACAGTCCGGCGGCGGCGATCGCCGCCGCGATCAGGATAATCGCCGCCGCCGGTCGCGGGCGCGCCGCCTGCGTCAGCCACGCCCACAGGCGTTCGCCGCGGCGCTCCTGGCGGCGGCTGCGTTCGAGCGCGGCCGGCGACAACCGCGAGTACGACAGCAGCACCGGCAACAGCAGCATGTTGGTGAGGATCATCACCGCGAGCCCCAGGCTCGCGGTGATGCCGAGCTCGCGCACGATGGCGATCTTGATGTGCAGGATCACGAGAAAGCCGAGCACATCCGTGACCAGCGCCACCGATCCCGGCACCAGCAGCCGCGCCAGCGCCGTGCGCGCCGCCGGCAGCGGCGCGGCGCCCCGGACCGCCACCTCGTGGCGCCAGGCATTGCCCATCTGCACCGCATGGCTCACGCCGATGGAAAAAATCAGGAACGGCACCAGGATGG
>MHEO01000021.1:1495-2993 GCA_001803875.1 Nitrospirae bacterium RIFCSPHIGHO2_01_FULL_66_17
GCGAGCCGCAATAGAAATACAGCAGCAACCCGCTGACGGCGAAGGCCACGGCAAAAAAACCGATCACGCTCACGGCGCCATCGGCGATGTCGCCAACGGCCTTGGCGAAGCCGATGATGTGCACGCCGGTTTCATCGGTCTCGTGCTTGGCGCGCAATGCTTCCAGCTGCCGCGCCACCGTGCGGTAATCGAGCCGCCCCCCGCTGGCCACGTCGTGCTCCAGCAGTTCGGCGCTCACCAGCGCGCCGCTGAAATCGTTGGCCACCAGCCGCCCGACATAGCCGGACTTGAGGATGTTGCGCCGCACCCGTTCGAGGTCCGCCTCCGTTCCCTGGAAGCCCGGCGGGATGACGTTGCCGCCGGCGAAACCGTCCTCGACAATCTCGATGAAGCGCACGTTGGGCGTGAACAGCGAGGTGACGCTGGAGCGGTCCACGCCCGGCAGGAAGAACACGTCGTCCGTGACCTGCTTCAGCCGGTTGAAAAATTCGGCGCTGAAAATATCGCCCTGCCTGCGCACCAGCGCCACGATCACGCGGTTGGCGCCACCGAAGGTTTCCCGATGCTCGGTGAAGGTCTGCATGTAGGGATGATCGAGCGGGATCATCTTGTTGAACCCGGCATCCACCTTGAGACCGGTGGCTGACCACGCCAGCAGCAGTGTCACCACGGCGAACATCGCGAGCAGCGCGCGCCGGCGCGCGAGCAGCGCGCGGGCAATCTTTTCGGGGAGGCGCGTGGAACGGGAAGACATGGGGCTAGGGCGCGCCCTCCGCCGCTCGCGGCAAGCGGCTCACCCCGCGTTCACCGACGAGCACCAACGCCTCACCCGCCGCGGTCACCGAGGCGAACGCCTGGCGCGGGGCTTTCCCGGATGGCACGAAACTGCGGCCGCCGTCGCGGCTCACCAGCACGGTGCCGTCGTTGCCCACCAGCGCCACGGTGCCGTCGGCAAACACGGCGCCGCCCTGCAAGGCGGATTCGCCGTGGGTCACCACGGGCCGCCAATGCCTGCCACCGTCGGGCGAACGAAACGCCTTGCCGCGCAGCCCGAACACCAGCGGGTTGCCGTCGGGCAGACGCAGCACGCCGAAGAACGATCCACGATAGGGCGAGGCCAGTTTGCGCCAGCGCCGCCCGGCGTCATCGGAGCGCAGCAGGGTGCCGGCCTCGCCGGCGATGTAGAGGCGCCCACCCGGGCCGCCGGCGATGGCGTTGAGGTGCATGTCCTCCGCCAGCAAGGTGCGCCGCTGCCAGCTCCGCCCGCCGTCGCGGGTTTCGAGGAACAGGCCATAGGCCCCCACGGCAAAGCCGTGATTTTCGTTTTCAAACCACAGGTCCAGCAGCGGCCGGTATTCCTCCGGCGCCTGATGCACCAGCGACCAGCTCGCGCCGCCATCCTCGGTGCGCAGGATCACGGCATCGTGACCCACGGCCCAGCCATGACGTTCATCGTGGAAATGCACCGCGGTGAGCACGGCCTCGCCCGGCGCCGCGG
>MHEO01000021.1:3050-3121 GCA_001803875.1 Nitrospirae bacterium RIFCSPHIGHO2_01_FULL_66_17
CGGCCACGAGACGTTCGCCCGCGGATGTGATGTCGAGCAGCAGCTGGCGCAGAAACGCGGCCGGGAGGGAG
>MHEO01000022.1 GCA_001803875.1 Nitrospirae bacterium RIFCSPHIGHO2_01_FULL_66_17
CGCGCTCATCGACGCCGCGAACAGTTATTTCGAGGCGCAGGCGCATTACGTGGAGTTGCTTGTACAGGCACAGGGAGCCGCCGCCGATCTGCGGTTCACGGCCGGACAATCGCTGATCGCCGGGGAGGCAACACCATGATCGCCGCACTCATTCGTTTTTCGCTCATTCAGCGCCTGATGCTGTTGCTGGTCGCCGCGGCCGTGGTCGCCGGCGGCCTGTGGGCGTTCCGCACACTACCGATCGATGCCTTTCCCGACATCTCGCCGCCGCAGGTGCAGGTGATCGTCAAGGCCCCGGGGCTCGCACCCACCGAGGTCGAGTCGCGCATCACCTTCCCGATCGAGATGGAAATGCAGGGCATCCCGAACCAGAAGATCCTGCGCTCGACCACCAAGTACGCGTTGAGCAACATCGTCATAGACTTCAATGACGGCACCGACATCTACTGGGCGCGCCAACAGGTGAGTGAACGCCTGACCCAGGCGCGCGAGGCGCTGCCCAAGGGCGCCGAGGTCGTGCTGGCGCCGATCTCCACCCCCCTGAGCGACATCTATATGTATCGCGTCAAGGGCGAGGGCTACACGAACAGCGAGTTGCGCACGCTCCAGGACTGGACGATACGCCTGCGGCTGCGCACCGTGGACGGGGTCGCCGATGTCAACTCGCTCGGCGGCTTTGTGCGCGCCTTCGAGGTGCTGCCCGACCCGCGCCAGCTCGCGGCGCAGGGCCTGTCGATCGACGATCTTGAGCGTGCCATCGAACGCAACAACCGCAACGCCGGCGGCGACCGCATCAACCGCCAGAACAGCATGCTGCTGGTGCGCACGCTCGGCCAGTTGCGCGACGCGGACGATATCCGCCGCATCACGGTGGTCACGCGCAGTGGCGCGCCCGTGCGTGTCAGCGACGTGGCCAGCGTGCGCGAAGGATCGCTGGTGCGCTACGGCGGCGTGACCGCCGACGGCCAGGGCGACGTCGTGACCGGCCTGGTGCTGCTGCGCGTCGGCGCCAACAGCCGCATGGTGGTCGAGGCCGTCAAGCAGGAGTTCACCCGCCTCGCGCCCACGCTCCCGAAAGGCGTGACCATCGAGCCGTACTACGACCGCACCGATCTCATTAATGCCGCGGTGCTCACGGTGGAGAAGGCGCTGGGCGAGGCGGTGGTGCTGGTGGTCCTGGTGCTGATCGTGCTGCTCGGCAACCTGCGCGCGGCGCTCACCGTGGCGCTGATCCTGCCGCTGTCGGTGCTGTTCACCTTCATCCTGATGAAGCTCTTCGGCGTTACCGCCAATCTCATGTCGCTCGGCGGCCTCGCCATCGCCATCGGCATCCTGGTGGACGCGGCGGTCGTGGTGGTGGAGAACGTCCACACCCAGCTTGCGCATGCGCCGAAGGGCGTGAGCCGGCTGCACTTGGTATATCGCGCCGTGACCGAGGTCGCGACCCCGGTGCTCTCCGGCATCCTCATCATCGCCATCGTATTCCTGCCGCTGTTCTCGCTGACCGGCCTCGAAGGCCGCATGTTCGCGCCGCTCGCGCTAACCATCGTGTTCGCGCTCCTGGGCTCGCTCCTGCTGTCGCTCACGGTGATACCGGTGCTGGCGAGTTTCCTGATGCGCGGGCGCGCGCATGGCGAAGACCGCGTGCTCGCGGCCATCAAGCGCGTGTACCTGCCGGCGATGCGCTGGGCGCTGGCCCACCGCCAGACCGCGGTCGGCGGCGCGCTCGTCGCGCTCGTCCTCGCCGCGGCCTTGTTCCCCTTCATCGGCAAGGAGTTCATGCCGGTGATGGACGAGGGCCAGACCGTGGTCAACCTGGAAAAGGCCTCGGACATCTCGCTCGAAGCCTCGCTCGCCATAGATGCGCCGATCCAGAAGGCAGTCCTGGAGATCCCCGAGGTCACGGGCATGATCTGCCGTAGCGGCGCCGACGAGCTGCGCCTCGACCCGATGGGCTTCTACCAGACGGACTGTTTTCTGCAGACCAAGCCGCGCGAGGAGTGGGGTTACGGGCTGGAGACACTGCACGACAAGTTGCGCGCGAAGCTCGAACCCTTCAAGAAAAACGAGGTCGAGCACGGTTTCAGCCAGCCGATCGACATGCGCGTATCGGAGATGCTCTCCGGCGTGCGCGCCGACGTGGCGATCAAGCTCTTCGGCGATGACTTCGCGGTGCTGGAGGAGAAGGCCGGACAGATCGAGGAGATCGTCAAGCGCACGCCGGGCGCAAGCGACGTGTTCCGCGCGCGCCTCTCCGGCCAGGGTTACCTCACGGTGGACATCAAGTCGGAACAGCTCGCGCGCTACGGACTCAACAACGAGGACGTGAACGACGTCGTGGAAACCGCCGTTGGCGGCAAGGTTGTCACCGAGGTGATCGAAGGTAACCGCCGCTTCGGCGTGTTGCTGCGCTATCCCGAGCCGGCGCGCACCGCGCCCGCCGACATCGAGCGGCTGCTCATCAAGACCGTGGGCGGCGCGATGGTGCCGCTCGGCATGGTCGCGAGGGTTACCGAGGTGGACGGCCCGGTGCTGATCCAACGCGAGTCGGCCCGGCGTTACGTGGCGACGCGCACCAACGTCGAGGGGCGCGACGTGGTGAGCTTCGTTGAGGAGCTGAAAGCGGCGATCGAACGCGAGGTGAAACTGCCGCAGGGCTACTACATCGACTACGGCGGGCAGTTCGAGAACCAGCAACGCGCCGCCGCGCGCCTGGGCCTGGTCGTGCCGGTGTCGGTCGCGCTGATCTTCTTCATGTTGTTCTCGACCTTCCGCTCGGTGCGCCAGGCGGGGCTGATTCTGCTCAACATCCCGTTCGCCCTCATCGGCGGCGTGGTGAGCCTGTTCATCTCTGGTTTGTATCTATCGGTGCCGGCCTCAGTCGGCTTCATCACGCTGTTCGGTGTTGCCGTTCTGAACGGCGTGGTGATGGTGGCGTACTTCAACCAGTTGCGCGAGGCCGGGCGCACCGTGTTGCAGGCGGTGCAGGAAGGCGCCGAGCGGCGATTGCGACCGGTGCTCATGACCGCGCTCATCGCCTCGCTCGGTTTGGTACCGATGTTGCTTGCGACCGGTCCCGGCTCCGAGCTGCAACGGCCGCTCGCGGTAGTGGTGATCGGCGGGCTTTTCACCTCGACGCTGCTCACGCTCGTGTTGTTGCCGACGCTCTATGCGTGGCTGGAGACGCGCGCTGAGCACCGCAAAAACCGTAATGGAGACAAGTCATGAAGAACCTGACGCTTATCGTACATGCCGACACTGAGCAGGCTCTGGCCGACATGCTACGCGGCCTGAAACAGGTCTCCGGCTTCACCTTCACCCACGTCGAGGGCCACGGCGCCCAGGATGAACGCGATCCACAACTCTCGGCACGCGATCGCGTGGTCGGCTTCACGCCGCACGTGCGC
>MHEO01000023.1 GCA_001803875.1 Nitrospirae bacterium RIFCSPHIGHO2_01_FULL_66_17
GTTCGCCGTGGGTTAACAGCGCGAGCCTGTGTGCGTGGTGAAATTCCATGAGCCGCGGCATCGTCAGGCCGGATTCGACCAGCGCCTGCCAGCGGCGAAAGGCAAACACGCGCTCGATGAAGTTATTGCGCAGCTCGGAATCGCCAAGCCGTCCTTCCTCTTCCACCGGCAATAGCGGCTGCCGCGCCAGGAACGCCGCGACGTACGCGCCCCGACCACGCTGGACGCGGCCACGACCGTCATAGACCTTCACCCGTTCCACTCCGCAGCTCGGACTACGGCTTTTAAAGATGTAGCCGCTGATGTCGTCGAGTGTACGTGCCATACGCGTACCGTAATTCGCCAGCTTGCGGGTGACATCCAGTCTTGGGTTGGCCACCCCGACGGCGCGCGGCGCGGCCGGGTTGCCGACCAACCGGATGGGCGGGCGCGGCACGCCGAGGCCGATGGCGACCTCGGGACACACCGGCACAAACTCGAAATATTTTCCGAGCGTACCGGTGACGAAGCGATCATGCTTGTGATTGCCGTCGTAGCGCACCTTCTGCCCGAGCAGGCAACTGCTGATGCCAAGCCGAATCGGCGGCGTTGATTCCATCCACCGATTGTGGAGTAGACCGTCAGGCGCCTCAAGACGCCATGGGCACTGAATGCTAAAAACGGAAGGCTGCGCCGGCGAGCCAGGTAAAATCGACCTCGGGCTTTGTCAGCCCCACACTAACCGCTGGCGTAACCGTGTTATTTATCGTTACCTACAATCTTCCCTGATCTTCCAGGCGAGTCACCCAATAGACCCCATTTCCGACAAGTCCGCCCGAAGCGCGGAGGCGTTCGAGCACGCCCCGTACGTCCGCATCTTCCAGCAGGATGTCCACGCGCACGTGCGGGGTGAAGCCGACCACGCGGTCGCGCGCGGAGAGCTGGGGATCGCGCTCGTCCTGCGGGCCGTGGCCTTCGACGGGGGTGAAGGTGAAGCCGGACACCCCTTTCAGGCCGCGCAGTACGTCGGCCAGGGCTTGCTTGATGTCGGCGTGAACGATGAGCGTCAGGTTTTTCATTTGCTTCCCCCCGTCCGGAATTTGCCTTCGGCGCGCGACTCCAGCCACGCATAAAGCGTCGGCAGCAGCACGAGCGTGAGCAGGGGAGATGTGATGAGCCCGCCGATCACGACCACCGCGAGCGGCCGTTGCAGCTCCGAGCCCGGGCCGGTCGCGAGCAGCATCGGCACGAGCCCGAGGCTCGCGATCAAGGCGGTCATGAGCACCGGCCGCAGCCGCCGCTCAGCGCCTTCCTGCACCGCTTGCAGCACCGTGCGCCCGGCCTCGCGCAGTTGGTTGAAATACGCCACCATCACCACGCCGTTCAGCACCGCCACGCCGAACAGCGTGATGAACCCGACCGAGGCCGGCACCGAGAGATACAGACCGGAGGCAAACAGACCCACGACGCCGCCGATCATGGCGAACGGGATATTCAGGATGATGAGCCCCGCCTGGCGTACCGATCGGAATGTGGAGAACAGCATGAAGAAGATGAGCGCGATCGACACCGGCACGACCACGCCCAGGCGCTGCGCGGCGCGCTGCTGATTCTCGAACTGCCCGCCGTAGTCGATGTAATAGCCCGATGGCAGCTTGACATCGCGCTCGATGGCGGCGCGCACGTCCGCGACGAGACTGACCACGTCGCGCCCCTCGACGTTCACCTGCACCACCGCCAGGCGCTTGCCGGCCTCGCGCGTGACCTGCACCTGGCCGTCTACCTCGCGGATATCGGCCAGCATCGCGAGCGGCACCTTGGCGCCGCCCGGCGTCTCGACCAGCAGGCGCGCGAGCGCCGCGGGCGTGCTGCGCGCGACCTCGGGAAAGCGCACCAATACGCCGGTGCGCCGGCTCGCCTCGATCACTTCGGTCACGACCTTGCCGCCGACCGCCGTCTCGACCAGGCGGTTGACGTCCTCGACCTTGATCCCGTAGCGCGCGATCCGCTCCGGGCGGATATCGACTTGCAGGTACTGCTGCCCGAGGACCGGCGGACGCACGATGTCCACCGCACCGGGAACCTTGGCGGCCAGCTC
>MHEO01000024.1:0-33204 GCA_001803875.1 Nitrospirae bacterium RIFCSPHIGHO2_01_FULL_66_17
CGCTCATCGCGCCCGCAGGTAGTCGACGAGCGCTTCCCGCCACGGCCTCATCGTGATGCCCAGCGATCGCAGCTTGGAACAGTCCAGCACGGAATTCGCCGGCCGGGGGGCCGGCCGCTTCAGTTCGGCCGAGGAGATCGGCACCACGCGCCGTTCGAGACCCGAGAGGGCCAGGATCTCGCGGGCGAAGACATACCATGAACAGGTCCCCGAGTTGACCGCGTGGTACACGCCGGCGCAGGGGATCGCCAGCAGCGAGACGATCGCCGACGCGAGGTCGGACGCCGAGGTCGGCGAGCCCACCTGGTCATCCACCACGCGCAGTTCGTCCCGCTCGGCCGCCAGCCGGAGGATCGTCTCGACGAAGTTCTTGCCACGGCCGTAGAGCCAGGCGGTGCGGAGAATGAGCGTCCCGTCCAGGACCTTGAGCATCTCCCGCTCGCCTTCGAGCTTCGATCGCCCGTAGACGCCGAGCGGCGCGGTGGCGTCATCCTCGCGATACGGAGTCGGCTTGGCGCCGTCGTAGACGTAGTCGGTGGACACCGCGATCAAGCGGGCGCCGACCCTGGCCGCGCCCTCCGCCACGTGGCGGCTGCCGCGCGCATTCACTGCGAACGCCAGATCGGGATGGGCCTCGGCGCCGTCGACGTCGGTGTAGGCCGCGGCGTGGATGACCACGTCGGGCTCGGCGCGGGCAATCACGTCAACCACCGAGGGGCTGGTGACGTCGGCCTGAGACTCCGACGGCGCGGTCACGACGTGACCGACGAGCCGGGGAACCAGCGCGCGACCGAGTTGACCGGACACGCCGGTGAGAAATACGTTCATCGGGGACGGGAGCTGTCCATCTTCACACCATGCACAGCCAAGAGGCTAGGAATGTGTCCGAGTATGTAGGTGTTGGAGCCTGTTCAGGAATGGTCAGATGCAAGGCGGAACAAGGAATCCCCCCGGAGCGTACTGGGTCGTACGTGAGGAGGGATTCCGAAGCGACAACGCCGCAGATGACCGTTCATGGACAGGCTCCTATGGACAGGCTCCTAACGGAGCTTATATTGCTTCTCGTAATACGCTCGAAATTCGCCGGACTTGATCGGCCGCCACCACGATTCGTGGGTGCGATACCATTCGATGGTCGCCGAGAGCGCCTCTTCGAAACCGCGCCGGGGGCGAAAGCCCAGCCGCGCCAGTTTTTCCGCGTTCAGCGCGTATCGGCGGTCATGACCGGGCCGGTCCGCAACGGGGGTGATCAGGCTCGCCGGCTTCCTCAGCGCCTTCAGAATCGCCTCGGTGATTTCCAGATTGGTCCGCTCGTTCCCCCCGCCCACGTTGTAGATCTCCCCGACGCGGCCGCGCCGCAGGACCACGTCGACCCCCTCGCAGTGATCCTCCACCGCGATCCAGTCGCGCACGTTCCGGCCGTCTCCGTACAGCGGGAGGGGCCGGTCGTCGATCGCGTTCGTGATAAACAGGGGGATGAGCTTTTCGGGGTACTGGTTGGGACCGAAATTGTTGGACGCGCGGGTGATGAGGACTGGCACGCCATACGTGGCGCCGTAGGCCAGCGTCATCAGATCGCCGCCCGCCTTCGACGCGGCATAGGGACTGCTGGGCTTGAGGGGATCGGTCTCCACGAACGGCGCCCCCTCCGTGCTCCCGTACACCTCGTCCGTCGACACCTGAAGGTAGCGCCGGTGCGAGTAGCGGCGCGCCGCCTCGAGCAGCACCCTCGTGCCGCCGATATCCGTCTGGATGAAGGCCCCCGGATCCTGAATGGACCGGTCCACGTGGGTCTCCGCCGCGAAGTTGACGATGGCATCGACATCCTTGGCCGCGCGGTCGACCGTTTCCGGATCGCAAATGTCGCCGCGGATGAAGGCGTACCGCGGATCGGATTCGACGTCGCGCAGATTGGCGAGGTTGCCAGCGTACGTCAGCTTGTCGAGGTTCGTCACCTGATCGTCGGGATACTTGGCCAGAATAGAGCGGATGAAGTGGCTGCCGATGAACCCCGCGCCGCCGGTGACGAGCAGGTTCACGTCAGCTCGATCCGGCTTTGATCGCCCACGATGAATTTCTGGGTCATCGGCTTGGTCTTGCACCGGATGATCTCGGCCTCCCGGCCCAACAACGATCGCTCGATGCGGATATCCGCGTCGATAATGCGGCACCGCTCCAGCACGATGCTGTATTCCACCTCGCTGTTGCGGATGACGCAATCCGGCCCGATTGCGGTGAAGGGCCCCACGTAGGAATTCTCCACCAGCGTCCGCGCCCCGATGATCACCGGCCCGCGAATCTGACTCCCGATGATCGTGGCCCCGGGTTCGAGAATGACCTTCCCCGCAATGTCCGATTTCGCATCGACCTGGCCGGGACGGAAGACGTCCGGCTGCTCGCGGATCTTGTCGAGCACCAGCCGGTTGGCTTCCAGCAGGTCCTCCGGCTTCCCGGTGTCCTTCCACCATCCGGTGATCTCGGAATAGCCGACGCGATAGCCATGGTCGATGAGGTATTGATGCGCGTCGGAGATTTCGAGTTCGCCTCGCGCGCTGGGCTGAATCGCGTTCACGGCCTCGAAAATGTGATGATCGTAGAGGTAGATCCCGGTCACGGCGAAGTCGCTCTTGGGGTTGGCCGGCTTCTCCTCGACGCCGACCAGGCGGCCGTCGCGAAGCTCGGGGACGCCGAAGCGCTCGGGATCGCGCACCCGTGCCAGCACCAGGCGGCAGGCATCGCCCGAGGACTGAAATTCCTCGATGAACCGCCGCACCCCGCCCACGATGACGTTGTCGCCGAGGTAGAACACGAAGGGCTCGTCCCCGAGAAAATCTCTGGCGACGCGCACGACGTGAGCCAGACCGAGCGGCGCCTCCTGAAGGACGTAACTGATCTTGACCCCCCACGCCTCGCCCCCGCCCAGCGCGCGCTGCAACTCCGAGGAGGTATCCGGATTGACCACCACTCCGACTTCCCGAATGCCCGCCTCGGCAAGCGCTTCGAGCGCGTACCCGATCATCGGCTTGTTGGCGATGGGAATCAGGTGCTTATTGTGGGTATTCGTGATGGGGCGCAGGCGAGTGCCCTTCCCGCCCGCGGTAACCAATGCTTTCACCAACCCGGCTCCGCACCGTAATGTGGTCCATCATAGGGGCTTGATCGACCACTGTCAACAGCGGGAAGTTGCGGAGCCCGTCGATCGCCGGGGACCATCCGGCCGACCGCGTGATGTGGGTCACGCCGACCGCCACCGCAGCCCCTGGTGTCCCCAGCGGGATTTGAACCCGCGTCGCCGCCGTGAAAGGGCGGTGTCCTGGGCCGGGCTAGACGATGGGGACGCATCGGAGCTTGCGAAGCCACCCGTAGGCGCGGTTTCCCGCGCCGAGGCTGGAGATCTCTTGAACTTGCCGACTTTTTGTCAAAGACTGGTGAGCCGCCTGGGCCTCGATCCCAGGACACCCGCCTTAAAAGGGCGGTGCTCTACCAACTGAGCTAGCGGCTCACGTCAAGGGCGCGGATCGTATCAAAGCCGTCACGCCGGTGTCAAGCATCGAACGCTCGACGCATAACGATCGTCTGATCCCGCTTCGAACCCGTCGACACGATGTCCAGCGGACAGCCGACGATGTCGGAGAGCCGCTCCAGGTATCGCTTCGCGTTCGGCGGCAGATCGTCGTAGCGCGTGATCCCTACGGTCGACTGCTTCCAGCCCGGCATCGTTTCGTACACGGGACGGCATTCGTCGTAATGCTCCGCAACGGCCGGAATGGTCGCCAGGCGATTGCCGCGGCATTCGTAACTCGTGCAGATCTTGATGTCGGAGCACTCATCCAGCACGTCGAGCTTCGTGATCGCCAAACCGGAGAGTCCGTTGATGCGGACCGCGTAGCGGACAACGACCGCGTCGAACCATCCGCAGCGCCTCGGACGTCCCGTGGTCGCGCCGAACTCCTGGCCCCTCGCGCGCAGGTCGCCCCCCCCCTGTTCCTCCGACAACTCCGTGGGGAACGGACCCTCGCCGACACGGGTCGAGTAGGCCTTGGCCACACCCATCACGCGATCGATCCTGGTTGGGCCCACCCCGCTTCCGGTCGCGGCCCCCCCGGCCGTGGCGCTCGACGAGGTGACGAATGGATAGGTCCCGTGATCGACGTCCAGCAACGTGCCTTGCGCCCCTTCAAACAACACGCGCCGACCGGCGGCGATCGCGTCATTGAGGACGTCGCCGGTGTCGGCAATGTAGGCGTTGAGACGCTCCGCGTAACCGAGATACTCCCGGCACACCACGTCGAGATCAAACCCCTTGACCGAGTAGAGCCGCCCCAGCAGGTAATTCATTTCGGCCAGGCTGCCGGTCAGTTTCTGCCGGAACAGATCGGGATCCAACAGGTCTGCAACGCGAAGCCCGACCCGCGCCATCTTGTCGGCATACGCGGGGCCGATGCCGCGCCCGGTCGTTCCGATCTTCCGAGCCCCTTTGAGTTTCTCGCTCTCCTTGTCGATCGCCTTGTGATACGGCATGATCAGATGCGCCCGGTGACTGATGAAGAGCCGCCCTTGCAAATCGATGCCGCGGGCCGTCAACCCGTCGATCTCGTCGAGCAGCGCCGCGGGGTCAATGACGATCCCATTGCCGATGACACCGATTTTGCCCGGGTGGAGAATTCCTGAGGGCACCAGGTGCAACACATATTGCTCCTGTCCGACCACCACCGTGTGGCCGGCGTTATGACCTCCTTGAAACCGAACAATCAGATCGGCCTGGGGCGCAAGGAGGTCAACGATCTTCCCCTTCCCTTCATCGCCCCACTGGGTCCCTACGATCACGACAGCCGGCATGGGTTCCTCGTCGGACAGGACACAAACAAAACCAGCCCTGAAAAACGCTCCAGGGCCAGATCACCGACCTGAAATCCGCTGATATGTTGCCTACCTTTGAGGCCAAAGTCAAGCGGAGAAGGCGAAACGGCGCAGACCGAACCATCGATCTGCGCCGTTCTCAGGCAGGGCCTGGCGTGCCCGATCTAGCGAGATGCCGTCAACGTAAAATCCATGTTGACCGTTCGATTCCCGGCCACACTGACCGTCTTGGTCATCACCGTGGTCGGGTTCGCCCACGCTTTGATTGTATAATCCCCGTCCGGAACGTTTGCGAGATCGAACTCGCCCCCATCATTCGTCACCGAAAAATACGGGTTGTCCAACACGAGGATAAACCCGTGCATGTGACTGTGGATGTGGCAGAATAACTCGACCACGCCGGGATTCTTAAACAGTACGAATTTTTCACGGCCTTTCTGGTAGAGCCCCAGATCGAACGGATTCGAGGGCGAGATGGAGAACGCGCTGTGAAACACCGAGTCGCTGTTTGGAAAATCCATCGTGGTGCCTTTTAACACGGCGCTCACTGGCGGCGCAAATTGAAGGTTGATGTGATTCACCTCGGGACGCTTTTCCGGGAACTTAAAGGTCCCCTGAACACCTTCCAGATACACGACGATGTTCGCAGCGCTCTCCTTGCCCGCCACCCGCGCTTTGCCACTGACACTACCGGCGTTGGCCATGCTCACAGAAGCAAACACAATCAGACCAGCGAATACGACGGCAATCCGGTTCACGTTCATCACCTCCTCCTCTCTTGTGAGTGGTTACGACCTCGACGGTAATTGCGGCGGCACAATCTGAGGAAGCGCTCCGGTCAGGCTTTTGAGAAACGCCACCAGGTCTTCCTTTTCCGAGTCCGTTAAGTTGAGTTTGAGCAGCTTCGGCGTTTTATTCGCCCCAGGGCCTCCCCCTTGATTGTAAAACTCGACGACTTCTTCCATCGTGGCAAACGCACCGGTGTGCATATACGGAGCCGTCATCGCGATGTTCCTCAGACCCGGCACCTTGAACGCGCCCTTGTCCTTCGGGTCCTTCGTCACCTCGTAGCGCCCCAGATCTTTCTTCAACGGCCCCGCCTGGGGCAGTCCAAGGTTATGAAAACTGCTGTCGGTGAAATTCGGACCCGAATGACACTGGGTGCAGGCCGCTTTGCTCACAAACAGAATCAGTCCGCGCTTTTCCTGATCGGTCAGGGCCTTCTTGTTACCTTTCTCGTAGCGATCAAACGCGGATTCTCCGGTGATCACCGTCCGTTCAAACGCCGCGATGGCCATCCCGATATTTTTCAGGGAAGGCTGCTCGCCGAAGACCTGTTTGAACTGCTCGTTATAGGCCGGGATCCCGGTGATCTTCTTGATCATCACCTGCGGATCGGAGTTCATCTCCCGAACCGCCACGATGGGCCCCATCGCCTGTTCCTCCATCGTCGCGGCCCTGCCATCCCAGAATTGGGAGGAGTTGAAGGCAATGTTGATGATCGTCGGAGAATGTCGTCCCAGCTCCTTCTCGTCCCCAAAACCGAGCGACCGCGGAAGGCCGTCGCTGTATCCAAAACTCGGATTGTGGCAGGTCGCGCACGCCCAGTGGTCATTCCCGGACAGCCGAGGATCAAAGAACAACTGTTTCCCCAGCTCGACCTTCGCAGGGGTCTGGAGATTCGCGGCTGGAATGGGCACTGAAGGGAGGGGACCGATATCCCCTGGAAGTTTTGTCATCTGATCCAATGTCGAGATGGTGATCAACGTCCGACGCGCTCGCTGGACCTTCTTCTCCTTGTCCGCATCGATCGGTTCAGCTTGTACCGCCGAGAACATCAGCACCAGAACGGAAAAGGTTAGCGCGGTATAGCCCCTCAGCCCACACAGCCTTCGTTTGTCCATGCTCCCCTCCTTCTTTTGCCGGAAGCTGACCTGCTCGTCCGGCGCGGGTACAAAGATAGCAACGGATCGACGGCTGTCAAGGAAAGACCAGACGGATCAGGAACTACCCCACGCGGAGAAGCCGGTCGAGTCGAGCCCAGAGCTCCCGTTTCCCCTCGCCGGTCTTGGCGGAGACGAAACAAGGCCTGTCTTCTTCGACGAGACGCCATGTCGCCGTGATGGATCGCATCGCCGACGAGCGTTGGGCGCCGGAAAGCTGATCGGATTTAGTCGCGACGTGAATGATGGGAATCCCGAACGACTTCAGCCAGTCATGCATCCGGCAATCCAACTCCGTGGGAGGGCGGCGAGGATCGAGGACGAGCACGGCCCCCCGAAGAGTCGGTCGCCCGGCGAGATAGGATTCGATCAAGCCTTTCCAGGCGGCTTGGACCGATCGAGGAACGCGGGCGTATCCATATCCCGGCAGATCGACGAAGTAGCAGTGTGTATTGACTGAGAAGAAATTGATCATCTGGGTCTTCCCGGGCGTCCTGCTCACCTTGACGAGCTGTTTGCGCCCCAAGAGCAGGTTCATGAGCGAGGACTTGCCGACGTTCGATCGTCCGACAAACGCGACTTCGGGGAGTCCGGTCGCGGGAAAGTTGTCGGGGCTCGCGCAGGACTTGAGAAACTCCGCGTCGTGTACCACCATCGTCACCGCTCCACCAGGGGAGGAACGCGTCCGGAGTTCCGGACGCGCCGCACTCTATCGAAGCATGATCCGTACTGTCAAACGACGGAACGGGGCTTCGCCACGAGCCAATCCCGGACGATGCTCCGCGGAATCACTCGGTCGATTGACTTGGTTTTTGCGTTTATTGTACAGTGCTCCCAAGATGAGGGGGAGGATGCCGTGCCACTCGATTTCGACGTGACGTACGAACGAGCCTCACGACTCTTCGACGCCGGGCGCTATCCGGAGGCGGAAAATCTCTTCTTGACGTTGGCCGAAACCAGCGGCCGCGGCTATGCGGATATCTACAACCGGCTGGGACTGATCACCGCGTTTCAGGGACAGATCGAAACCGCGGCGGAGTGGTTTCAAAAAGCCGTTCAGGCAAATCCCCGCTACACGGAAGCCTCCATCAATCTCGCCGTCACCTACGCCGATCTCAGTCGATACGCCGACGCCGAGCGGGTCTACGACGAGGCGGCTCGGATGGTCCGTGGCGCTCAGTCGATCGACTTTTATGTCCGGGGGCGTCTCGCCAACGAGCACGCGGCGCTTGGCGATCGCTACGGCAATCTCGGATTGCTCGACGAGGCCCTGGAGGAATACCGAAAGGCCTTGCACTTGTGCCCCGAGTTTCCCGACATCATTACTAAGGTGGGGATCATCCTGCGGGAACAAGGCGCGTACGACGAAGCGATTCGGGTGTTCCTGCGCGCGAAAGAGGTGTCACCCGAATACAGCCTGGCCAGCATCCATCTCGGCATCACCTATTATATGAGCGGGTTTCCCGATCTCGCCCGCGAAGAATGGGAATCCATCGATTTCGACTCCCTCGAAGGGCAACACGCCTCGGTCTATCTCTCGTTGGCCCGGAAAGCCCGCTTCGATCCGGAAGATCCCGCCCCCTAGGAGTGTGTCCGAGTATTCGGGTACTGGAGCCTGTTCTTACCCCGCAAAGCGGGCCGCGAAACGAGCGCCCGGTTTCCCGGCGCGAGGCTTCGCAAGATTTGCGGGAATGCAGCGGATTCCGAAGCGACAACGCAGCAGATGACCATTCATGAACAGGCTCCCAGCGTCGTGGCAACCCTTCACCCCGTTGCATGACCGGGGAACCCGCGATGCCTGACCCCTTGCTGAGCATAGCCGATCTGACGGTCGAGTTCCCGACGGACCACGGTCCGGCCAGAGCCGTCGATCGCGTGAGCCTCGCCGTCACCAGGGGCGAAGTCCTGGGCGTGGTCGGCGAATCGGGCTGCGGCAAGAGCATGACCGCGCTCTCGGTGTTGCGTCTGGTGCCGCCTCCCGGCCGCATCACCAGCGGGGAGATCCGCTTTGTCGGCCAGGACCTGCTGTCGCTCCCGCTCCGGGCGTTGCAGGCGCTTCGCGGCAGAAAGATCGCCATGATCTTTCAGGAACCGATGACCGCGCTGAACCCCGTGCTCACCGTCGGCGAGCAAATCGCCGAGATGCTCCGACTCCACCTGCGCGTGTCCAGATCGGAAGCCAAAACCCGCGCGATCGAACTCCTGCGGCTGGTTCGCATCCCCTCGCCGGAAAAACGCTGGTCGGAGTATCCCCACCAATTGAGCGGCGGGATGCGCCAGCGCGTCATGATCGCCATGGCCGTCTCATGCGACCCGGACCTCGTGTTCGCCGACGAGCCCACCACCGCGCTCGACGTGACGGTTCAAGCCCAGATCCTCGACCTCTTGGCCGATCTCCGGGAGCGACTCGGCATGGCCATGGTCTTGATCTCCCACAACTTAGGTGTCATCGCCCAGGTCGCCCACCACGTCGCGGTGATGTACGCCGGACGGATCGTCGAGCACACGACGACCACACGCCTGTTCAGCGATCCCCAGCACCCCTACACCCGCGGCCTGTTGGGTTCTCTCCCCTCCCTCGACGGCCGCGGCCGTCGAGGGAGGTTGATCGCGATTCCCGGCACCGTCCCGTCACTCGGCGTCTCCCTTCATGGGTGCGCGTTTGCCCCCCGTTGCCCGCTTGCCATTGACGTCTGCCGCCGGGAAGACCCGCCCCTGGAAACGAAGCGTCCCGGGCACTTGGCCCGTTGTTGGGTGGTGGGGTCCTCGTGAACACGCCGACGGTCGCGTCGTCTTCTCCCTCCGCGCCCATGGCGTCGGCTGATGGCCCTCCCCTCCTGGACGTGCGCAATCTGGCCAAATACTTCCCGGTCCGCGGCGGTCCGCTGGCGGGACGCGGCGCACGCGTCCACGCGGTGGACGGCGTCTCCTTCCGAGTCGAGCAGGGCGAGGTGCTCGGGGTGGTGGGGGAATCCGGGTGCGGGAAATCGACGATGGCGAGGCTGATCCTCCGGCTGATCAAACCGTCGGCCGGCGACGTGCGGTTTATGGGGGAAGATCTGCTCCGGGCCGCCCCACGCCGTCTCAAAGCGTTGCGGCGGCATCTCCAGATGGTGTTCCAGGATCCCTATGCCTCGCTCAACCCGCGGATGAGAATCGGCGCGATTGTGGAAGAACCACTGGCCATCCATCGGATCGGGACGAAAACCGAGCGCGCGGCGCACGTGCGGTCGATGCTGGACAAGGTCGGCCTCACGGAGGACTCGCTCGGACGCTATCCGCACGAATTCAGCGGGGGCCAGCGTCAGCGCGTGGGCATTGCCCGCGCCCTCATTCTCAATCCTCGCTTACTCGTCGCCGACGAGCCCGTGTCCTCGCTCGACGTGTCGATTCAGGCCCAGATCGTCAACCTCCTCCAGGACCTGCAGGCGGAATATCGACTCTCGCTCGTGTTCATCGCCCACGACCTCATGATGATCCGCCACATCAGCGATCGCGTCGCCGTCATGTACCTGGGACGGATCGTGGAACTGGCACCGGTCGCGGCGCTCTTCTCGCACCCGAAGCACCCCTACACCGACGCGCTGTTGGCCGCGATCCCCGCGCCCAATCCCGAGGTCGCGCGCCCCACCCTGCTGATCGAGGGCGACCCGCCCAGCCCGATCGATTTGCCTCCGGGATGCCGGTTCTACTCGCGGTGCCCCAAGCGGGTCCCCGACTGCCTCCAAGTCGATCCGCCGCTGGTCGAACTCGAGCCGGGACACTGGGCCGCCTGCATCCGCGCAACCTAGGAGCCTGTCCATGAATGGCCATCTGCGGCGTTGTCAGGAGGCCTTGCGTGCTCACGTACGACCCAGTACGCTCCGCGCGCAAGGCCTCCTTCCGCCTTGCATCTGACCATTCCTGAACAGGCTCCACCTTCCGAATACTCAGAGCGGCCGGCACTCATAGATGCATGGCGGCGTTGACCGACGCCAGTGTCGTCCTCGCCACGGATCGCGCGCGCTCCGTGCCCTCGCCCACGACACGGTCAAGCGCGGCGGGGTCGGCCGCCAGCGCCTTGCGCCGCTCCCACATCGGCGAGAGACGCCCCACGATTTCGTCCGCCACCAGGGTCTTGCAGTCGATACACCCGATGGCGGCCGTGCGGCAGTCGGCGTTGACGCGCTCGATCGTCGTCGGGGGGGAAAAGACGTTGTGGAGCGCGAACACGGGGCAGACATCAGGGTTGCCGGGGTCGCTCCGCCGTTTCCTCGCCGGGTCCGTCACCATCGTGCGCAGCTTCTCACGAACCGTCGGCTCGGGATCGGACAGATAGATCGCGTTGTTGTAGCTCTTGCTCATCTTCCGCCCGTCGGTACCCGGCAGCTTGGGCGCTTCCGTCAACAGCGGCTTCGGCTCAGGGAACACCTCGGCGAACAGATGATTGAACCGGCGCGCGATCTCGCGGGTCAACTCGAGGTGCGGAAGCTGGTCATGTCCCACGGGCACCTCGTCGGCGAGATACAACAGAATGTCGGCTGACTGGAGCACGGGGTAGCCCAAGAAGCCATACGTCGTCAAATCACGGCTCGCCAGTTGCTCCTGCTGTTCCTTATAGGTGGGATTGCGCTCCAACCACGGCACCGGCACGATCATGGACAGCAACAGATGCAGGACCGCGTGTTCGGGAACGCTCGACTGGACGAAGATCGTCGACCGGCGGGGATCCAGGCCCGCGGCCAGCCAATCGATGAGCATCTCGCGGGTGTAGGGTCTGATCTGCGCCGTCTCAGCGTAGTTCGTCGACACCGCGTGCCAATCGGCCGCCATGTAGAAGCACTCGTGGGTCTCCTGGAGCTTCACCCAGTTGGCGAGGGCCCCGACGTAGTTGCCCAAATGGAGTCGCCCGCTGGGTTGCATGCCGCTGAGGATTCGTCGTGGTCGAGGGGTCATGTCGAGTCCTAGAGAATCAGGTTGATCAATGTCGCAGCGATGGGCGCGACAATCCGATAGAGCAGGTGCAGCGGATCCAGGAACACCAGGGCGAGCACGATGAACATGCCGTACGGTTCGATCGCGGCCAGCCGATCCGCGGTCGCCCCCGGGAGCACACCGACCAGCACCCGCCCGCCGTCCAGCGGCGGGATCGGGAGAAGATTGAACACCATGAGCATGACGTTGATCAACACGCTGTACTGCAACATCTGGGCAAGCGGTTGAAGAATCATGACCGCCGACGGTCTCCCGTCAAGGAGCGGCTCCCCCACCCCGCCGAAGCCGTCGAAACCGGTCAGCACCTTGAGCAACACGCCCGAGAGCACTGCAAGACCGAGATTGGTCAATGGACCGGCCGCGGCGACCCAGATCATGTCGGTTTTGGGCCGCCGGAGGTTCATGAAATTGACCGGAACCGGCTTGGCGTAGCCGAACACCACGCCGGGTTGACCGCCGAGGAGCCACGGGGTGACGTACAGCAACAGAGGAAGGACGATCGTGCCGAACGGGTCGACGTGGGCCAAGGGGTTGAGCGTGAGCCGCCCCAGATACTTCGCCGTGGGATCACCCTTGCGATCGGCGACCAGGCCGTGGGCCGCCTCGTGAAACGTGATCGCCACAAGAATCGGCAGCGCGACGACCGACAGGCCATGGAGGAGCGCGGCGACCTCCATGGCGCCTAGGAGCCTGTCCATGAAGGGCCATCTGCGGCGTTGTCGCTTCGGAATCCCTCCTCACGTACGACCCAGTACGCTCCGGGGGGATTCCTCGCTCCGCCTTGCATCTGGCGCATTCCTGAACAGGCTCCAATACCCAAATTACTCGGACACACTCCTAGAGCGCCGGGGTCAAGCGGCCGCTTTTGATTTGAATCCAGGTCAACCGGCGCTGCGGCTCACCCTCCGGACCGAAGCCGGTCATCCCGGACACCCCCTGAAAGCCGGTGATCTTGGTGAGTTCATCGCGCAGGCGCTCCCCGGTCGTCCCCCCCGTTTTGATGGCCTGAATCAGCAGCGAGGTCGCGTCGTAGGCCTGGGCGGCGAACACGTCGGGATCCTCGTGATACCGGACCCGGTACTGCTTGACGAATTGCTGGACGATTGGGTCGGGCGAATTCGAGAAGAAGGCATCGACAAAAATCCCGCCCTCGACGTATTTGCCGCCGGTTCGAACCACGTCGCGGCCGTTCCACTCGCTGGTCCCGAGCAGCGGGACGTTGACGTCATGAAAGGCCAACTGCGCCGCGAGCAACCCCACCGTTTCGCCGTCGCCCGGAAGAAACACCGCGTCAAACCCCGGCACGTACATGGGCTGGGGCGTGACGCCGGGCCGGGGGGTCGATTCCGGCGGAGGCGGATCGATGACCATGGTTCCCTCTTGCTTCAGGTCGCTCTCTTTCAGTTGTTTGATCTCGCGGCCGAAATCCACCGTGTTCGGCGCATAGGTCGACGAGACCATCACGCGTCCGCCCTGCCGGGCGACCTCGTCCGTGAACGCCGAAACCACCTCGGCGGAATACCGATCCTGCGGCGCGAGCACCACGAATCGCCGCACACCCAGCTGCTGCAGCGCGTACTGGGCGACCGCAGCCCCCTCGACCGAGCCGGTCAACGCGGTGCGGAACAGATACCGACTGGGACCGACTGACCCGGTCGCCGTCGGGCTCACCATCGGAATTCTCCACTGTTGCGCGCGGGAGGCCGACACCGCCATCTCGCGGCTCAACACCGGCCCGATCACGGCGAGACAACGATACTCTTTGACCATGTCGTCGACCATCGGCCCGAGCCGGGAGAGATCACCCCCGTAGTCTTTCACGACGAGCCCCACGGACTGATCGGGGAGGCCGACGCGCCCGTGCTCGACCGCAAGCTGCGCCCCACGCAAGAGGCTCGTCGCATAGGGTTTCAGATCGCCGTGATACGGCAGCGGGAGTCCGATCACATAGCGCGTCGAGCGCAACCGGGTCCGGTTGGCGTCGAGTTGCATCCGGGCCTCGGCCGCCTGTTCGTGGCCGGGGAACGCGGCCAGGAATCGCTGGAGGAGGCGCTCCTGATGAAACGCCTCGCCACGGCCGTCATAGAGCTGCGCCGCGCGGAGCAGGGCGAGGTCGCCCGGGAATCGGTCTGGAAACTCGTCGACCACGCCCTCCAACACCATCGGGTCCTGGGCCTTGGCCACGATCTCCCGAAGCTGCGTGTCGATCACGTTGAGATCGACCACCGCATCAGGCAGGGCCCGCTCATCCATCAGGAGGCCAACGCCGCGCGTGACGTCGCCGTCCCGCACGGCGAGCGCGATCAACCGGTCGTACGCCTGCCGCCGCAGACCGGGCGTGGCATTCGACGCGACGACCGCGTCGAGCAGCGCCACGGCCGACTTGGTGTGCCCCAGCGCCAGATGGGCGGTGGCCAGATCCACCCGCGCTCGGTCCACGAACTCGCTGTCCGGCTCTTGGTCGACCACTTCGGTGAGGATCGACACCGCGTCTTGATACGCGTTCTCCTGAAGCCGGATATTCCCGAGCAGGGTGCGCGCCTCGCCCCGGAACGCGCTGTTGGGATACGTTTTCACGAACCGCTCCAGCGCCGCCGACGCCTCCGAGAAACGCCCCGCGGCATGGAGCGCTTGCGCCTCGGACAGCGCGGCACCCTCCTGGGGAGAGGCCGCCGATGGACGGGTTTGTCCGAATGCGGAATGGCCCGCCGACACCAGCACAACCAAGGCCGCGCCGCACACCACTGCGGCCGCCACGGGGTGAAGGCGGAAACCCATGCAGAAGAGGTTATTCAATCGTACGATCAGGAGTACTCGCCGCGAGCAGCCGCCCGAGTTCGCCAACGTTATACGGGAACACCCCAGCAAAATCAAGCGTCGACGTCCTGCGCGATCGGTCGCGCGTCTCCCCATCGATGGCGAAGGCATCCCCCGGGCGGTTTCCCGCGACAACGCGGCACCGACACCGAGGAACAGGGTTGACATCGGCCCGGCACTCAGCTACCTTTCCGGCCGATGACGCGTCGGACCATCGTCCTGTGCTTCATCGGCACGATCGCCTCGATCGGTGCGCTGTCCGCACACCGCGAGGCGATCGGCGCGACGTCCGCCTCGGTGTTGATGGAGCGGGCTTCGACGTGCGAGCGGCGTCTGCTCGCGTCCCCCTCGCTCATGAAACTGCGGTCCTCGTGGGAGCGCTGCATCGCGCGATACGCCGCCGCGGCCTCCGCCGCGCCCGCCCATCCGCTCGCGCGCACCGCGCTGCAGCGCCAAGCCGAGTTGACCCTGGCGTTGTCCCGTCGCTCCGGCAGGCGTCAGGACGCGGACGCCGCCGAACGGCTCGCCGTCCGGCTTCGGGCGCGGAACGCCGACCAGGCCGCCGCACCCGACGGGGCCGCAACGTCCGCCTCCGGCGCCCGCTCCTCGCCCGCCCCTCGGACGCGGCCCGGGATCCGCGTCATCATCGACCCGGGCCATGGGGGGAAGGACCCGGGGGCCGTGGGGGACGCCGGAGTCCAGGAAAAGGACGTGGTCCTCGACGTGGCCAAACGCGTTCGCACGGTCTTGAGCAAGGACCGCCGCGTTACGGTCATTCTCACCCGGGCCGACGACCGGTTCCTGCCGTTGGAGGCCCGCACGGCGTTCGCCACGGAACGGCGCGCCGACCTCTTCATTTCCATCCACGCCAATTCGAGCCCCCGACGCGCCGCGACCGGCGTCGAGACCTACGTGCTCGGAGGGTCGAGCGACGAGGACGCGCGCGCGACGGCGGAACGGGAGAACACCACGCCGGGGCAGGCGGCGCCGAATACGAATGCCCTCATTCAGGCCATGCTCGCCGACCTCTCGGACACGACGCGTGAAGAGCACTCGATCGCGCTCGCTCATTCCGTCAAGGAATCATTTGTCCGCACCGTCGGCGCGCGCTACCCGGTGGTGGACCTGGGCATCAAGCGGGCGCCGTTTTACGTGCTGCTCAACACGGGCATGCCGAGCATCCTGGCCGAGATCGCGTTTCTCAGCAACCCCGAGGACGAACGCCGCCTGGCTCAGACGTCGTTTCGACAACGGGTCGCGGAAGCCCTTGCGGCCGGGATCCTCGCCTATGCGGCCTCGCCGGTGATGGCCCGCTCGGCGGAGTGAGGGCCTCCTCCGCACAGCCGGCCTCGACCCGGATCGCGCTCCCATGCCCAATATCCGCCTGACGATCGAGTACGACGGCACCGCCTACCACGGCTGGCAGCGCCAGGCGTCCGTCCCGACGATCCAGCACGCGATCGAAGCCGCGATCGCCACGATCAGCCGTGAGTCCGTGACCGTCATCGGCGCCGGCCGGACCGACGCCGGCGTCCACGCGCTCGCCCAGACTGCCAACTTTCACACGCGCGCAACCCTCGACCCCGCCGCGTGGCAGCGCGCCCTGAACGCCGTCCTCCCCGACGACATCGCGGTGATCGCGGCCGAGGCGGTAGACGATTCGTTTCACGCCCGGTTTTCCGCACGCGGCAAGCGGTATCGCTACCTCGTGATGAATCGCCCCTCGCCGTCGCCGTTGTGGCGGCGATCCGCGTGGCATCTCTTCCGGCCGCTCCACCTCCCGCGGATGCGCCGCGGCGCCGCGGGCCTGATCGGACCGCACGACTTCTCCGCCTTCCGCGCCGCCGACCCCGCTCACCGGCCCTCGGACGACACCGCGTGCCGACTGACGCGGTGCGCGATCCGGCGCGACGGAAACCTGGTAATCTTCGATCTCGAAGGCGATCGGTTTCTGAAGTACATGGTCAGGAATATCGTCGGTACGCTCGTCCAGGTCGGGATGGGAGTGCGAGAGCCGCGCGAGATGAAGGCGATCCTGGCGGGAAAAGACAGAACCCGTGCCGGCCCCACCGCCCCCCCGCAGGGGTTGACGCTGACTGCAGTGGCCTACGACGTGGTGCGCCGAGTCACCGGCCGGTGACTTGAAAGGTATACCGAATGATGGATTCCCGGTCGCGTTCCGACACGTTGACGAACTTGACCGCGATCTCATGGGAGCCGTTCGGCGCCCGCCCGATCCGCTTGTGACGCACCACCTCGCCGAACGTCCGGATCCGAATCGGGGGATCGCCGGGCAGAACCAGCGCCAGTTCGAGCACCGCGCCGGGAGCGAGGGCCTGACGGCCGGCAAATCGCACCCCGGCCCCGCTGAGATTGATCGGAGTGGGCTGGACGGGCGGCGACCGCTCCTCCCATTCAAGGCGGTCGATCACCCATGCCAGTTGCCGTTCGATGCGCTCCAGCGCCGCCATCACGGGATCGTCGGGCGGAACCACGGCGCGCCGCGGCAGCTCCGGATCGATCGGCACGACCGCCGCTCGATCCGCCGGTCGAAACCCGAACGGCACCACCACGTCCACGCGGCGGTACAGCCGCTTGTCTTCGGGTTCATCGGCCACCGGGACCCTCCCTGGGGTGCGTGTCGGCGCCGCGCGACGACGTCTCGGGCGCGCGCGGCAACTGGACGGTGAACACCGTGCAGCCGGGGCGGCTCTGCACCTCAATTTCGCCCCGGTGAGTGCGGACCATACCATAGCACAGCGACAACCCAAGGCCGGTCCCCTGCCCCACTTCCTTGGTCGTGAAAAACGGGTCGAAGATCTTCGACAGCAGCTCGGGCGGAATGCCGGGGCCGGTGTCGGAGACGTCCACCTCCACCCGCGCGCCCCGGCTCCGCGAGGTGATTTCGAGCGTGCCGCCGTCGCTCATCACGTCGTACGCGTTGTTGATCAGGTTGATGAGCACCTGCCCCATCTGCTGCGCATCGCCCAGAACGGGAGGCAGATCGGGGTCCAGCACCGTGCGGACGGTAATCGACGGCTTGTCCTTGCGATAGGGCAACCATTCGACCACATCGCCGATCACGTCGTTCCAGTTCATCACGCTCATCCGCGGCGGTTCTTGCCTCGCGAATCGAAGCAACCCTTCGACGATCTGTTTAGCCCCCGTGGCGGCCGATGCCATCGCCGTCACGAGCCGGCGCTCTTCGTCGCTTCGAGGGGATTCCGCGAGCACGTGCGAGTAGGCCAACAGGGGCACCAGCTTGTTGTTGAGTTCGTGGGCCACGCCCGCCACCAACGTGCCGAGCGAGACGAGTTTCTCTTGCTGAAACAATTTCTGCTGGGAGGCCTCGCTTTCCTTCGTCTTCGCCTCGACCTTGGCCTCCAGCGACCGATTGAGATCGGCCAGTTCGCCCTGGAGGCGGGCGAAGGCCAGCAGGTGCCCGATCGTAGTGGACAGGATCGAGAAGGCCGCCTCGTGCTCGGCGGTGAAGAACCCCTGAACGGGATGGCTGAGGTTGAGGACGCCGATCACCCGATCGCCGGAAAAGAGCGGAAAGCAGAGCAGCGACCGAATCGGGATCGGCCCTTTGAGAAAACCGGGATCGAGACGCGTATCATCCACCCGCACCGCGCGCCCCTCGCGGGCGACGATCCCCGCGACCCCCTCGCCGAGCCGAAACGACCGCTGCGTGGTCTTAGGCACGGTGGGCGACGCGCCCGAGAGATTCACGACGCGCTCGCCGCCGGCGTCCAGCAGCATGATCGAGCACGAATGGAGGCCCAGCTCATCGGTCAACGCGCGCACCACCTGGTCGCCGATCGACGCAACGTCAAAGCAGCCCGACAGCCCGCGCGCCAACCGTTGGACGATCGCCAGACTCTCGGGGAGGCCGGGCAGGATCGTGCGCCTGGGGCGTTTCGGCGCGCCGGGACGGGACGGCTTGGCCGACGAGCGACGCGGGCGGCTGGAGGGGGGCGGGGCCACGGGCCTCATATCCGGCGGCTGGGATGCACGTCCGTTTCGGTCAGCACCACGGGTCGGGTCAAGGCGGCTTCCACCGGGGTTCCGGGTTAACGATCTTGAAACTTCGGCTGCCGCTTCTCAAGGAACGCGGTCATGCCTTCCCGCTTGTCGTCGCTCTCACAGACTTTCCCGAAAAGAACCGATTCGAGCGCCTGCCCTTCGGCCAACGGCTTGAACGCGCCCTCGCGGATCGCGCGCAGCGCCGCGCGGACCGCCACCGCGCTCTTGCCGGCGATCTTCTTGGCGAGCCCTTGCGCCTGCTTGACGACCTCGGCATCCGGCACCACCTTGTTCACCAGGCCGATGGCCTTCGCGTCCTGCCCGGTGATCTTGTCGCCGGTCAGGATCAACTCGATCGCCTTCGCCTGACCGACCAGGCGCGGCAGGCGCTGCGTCCCGCCAAAGCCGGGGATGATGCCGAGGTCGATTTCCGGCTGCCCGAGACGCACGCGCTCGCCGGCCACGCGCAGGTGGCAGGCCATCGCCAATTCCAGCCCCCCGCCCAGGCAGAACAATCCGTTGATCGCCGCGATGACCGGCTTCTCCATCTGCTCGATACGATCGAGAATGCGCTGTCCGTTCGCCGTGAGCGCCCTGCCGGTCGCCTCGTCGGTGATGCCCGCGACCTCCTTGATATCCGCCCCGGAGATGAACAGCGAGCCGGCTCCGGTGAACACGATCGCTTTCACGGCCTCGGTCGACGCCAGCTCGGCGAAGACCGCGTCGATCTCCGCCATCACCGGGCTGCTGAGCGCGTTGGCCGGCGGATGGTTGAGGACCACGGTGGCGACACGATCTTCGATCGTACTGGTCACAAATTGACGTCCCACGAATCCTCGCTTGCGTGGCGCCCCGCAGGCCTTACCTTCCCGGGCCGAGGAGCGAGACGCGGTTGAAATTAGTAGGTGAAAAATCCCCGACGGCTCTTCACCCCGAGAAACCCGGCCGCCACCATCCGTTTGAGCATCGGCGCGGGCCAGAACCGAGGTCCCAGTTCCCGGGTGAAGCGGTCGAGATCGCCGAGCACGACGTCCAGCCCCACCTGATCGGCGTAGTGCAGCGGCCCGCCCTTGTCCTGCGGGAACCCTGTCCCCGCCATCATCGCCATGTCGATGTCGGCGGCCGTCGCCACCCCTTCCTGCAGGCAGATCACCGCCTCGTTGATCATCGGCATCAGCAGCCGGCTGGGCGAACACGCGGTCCCGCGGATCCCCGTCCGCTTTTGGATCGCCGCCACAACCTGGGGAAGCGGGTCGCCAGCCCGGTCGTCGTACGCAAAAAAACCCGCCCCGGATTTGGGGCCCAGGCGTCCTGCCTTGACCATCTCTTCCAGCAACGCGGCGGGCGCCATCCGCGGCCCGAACGAATCGTGAAGGATCGCGGCCACCTTGGCCGCGACGTCCAGGCCGATCATGTCGGTCAGCGCGAACGGCCCCATCGGCAGGCCCAGCGCGACCATCGCCGCATCGAGACGCTTGGCTTCCTCCACCGCGGCCTCCGGACGGCTGATTTCCTGCAACGCCATCGCCGCTTCGTTGAGATACGGCATGAGGAGGCGGTTGACCAGAAACCCCGCGCACTCCTGAACCCGGATCGGGATCTTTCGAAGGCTCTCGGCGAACGCGACCGCGTCGTCCACCGTCTCGGGCGAAGTCGCCATCCCGGGAATCACCTCGACCAGTTTCATCACGTGCGCAGGGTTGAAAAAGTGCACCCCCACCACCTTTTCCGGCCGCTTGAGCCCCGCAGCCAACCCGGAGATCGACAGCGAGGACGTGTTGGTCGCCAGGATCGCGCTCTCGGGACACGCGGCCTCCAGATCGGCGAACACGCGCCGCTTCACCCCCGCGTCCTCGAACACGGCCTCGATCGCCAGATCGACGTCGCCGAATCCCGAGTAGTCGGTCGCGCCCGACACGAGTGCCATTTTCTGCTCCATCTCGTGGGCGGTCATCTTGCCCTTCTCGACACGGCCCTGATAGATTTTCCGCACCGTCGCGAGGCCGCGTTCGACCGAATCCGGCTTGATGTCCTTCAGAATGACCGGCAGGCCCGCGTACGAAATGGTCTGGGCGATCTGCGCACCCATCGTTCCCGCCCCGATCACCGCCGCTTTGTAGATGTACATCGTCTCCTCCCCACACTCCTGACGGACCGGCCGTCGCCTCTTATTTTCGCTCCAGCACCATCGCCGCGCCGATGCCGCCCCCGACGCACATGCTGGCCACTCCCAGCGACAGGTTCCGCCGCTTCATCTCGCGCAGCACCGTGATCGCCAGCCGGGTTCCGGTCATCCCGACCGGGTGGCCGAGGGCGATCGCCCCGCCGTTGACGTTCACGATCTCGCGGTTGAGTCCCAGCTTCTTCTCCACGGCCAGGTACTGCGCCGCGAACGCCTCGTTGATCTCGAACAACTGCACGTCCTTGAGACCGATCCCGCCCTTCTTCAGGGCGAGCGGGATCGCCTCCGCGGGGCCGATCCCCATGCGCTCGGGTTCGACGCCCACGAAGGCATACGAGCGGATGAAGCCGAGCGGCTCGTAACCGAGCGACCGCGCGCGGTCGGCGGACATCATGAGCGCGGCCATGGCGCCGTCGCTGAGCGGGCAGGAGTTCCCGGGCGTGACCGTCCCGCCGTCTTTGAACACCGCCGGGTAGAGCGCGAGCTGCTGCTCGGTCAGCGCGGCGTTCGGCCCCTCATCCTGACTGAACGGCTCCGGCGTCACCGTCTTGCCCGCCATTTTCTTGGGGATCGTCATGGCCACGATTTCATCCTTGAATTTCCCCTCCCGGACCGCGCGGAACGCGCGCTTGTGCGACAGCACCGCGAATTTATCCTGCTCCTCCCGCGAGATCTTGAATTCTTCGACGAGGTTTTCCGCGGTGTACCCCATGACCTGACCGCAAAACCCGTCGGTGAGCCCCTCCCAAATGCTGTCGATGAACTGGCTGTGCTTGAGGCGCTTCCCCCACCGCATGTCCCGATTGACGTACGGCGCCTGGCTCATGCTCTCGGTGCCGCCCGCGATCTGCACGTCGGCGTCGCCCGACTGAATGTTCTGGTACGCGTTCACCAACGCCTGCAGGCCCGACGAGCAGTTCCGCTGCACGGTATATGCCGGCACCGTGATCGGCAGGCCGGCGTAGAGCGCGATGTTGCGCGCCATGTTCGTTGCATCGGAGTGCTGGCCCACGCACCCGAAAATGACCTCGTCGATCAGATTGGGATCGAGCCGCGTCCGAGCCAGCAGCTCCTTCACCACGGCCGCCCCTATCGCGTGGGCGGTGAGGTCCTTGAGGGCGCCGCCGAAATTGCCGATCGGCGTCCGCACGCCATCCACGATCACCACATCCTTCATAGCGCCCCCTCACTCACCGTGATGCAACCACCTGACGCTTGTTCAACTCCTCTTCAAGCAACACCCGCCGCAGCACTTTGCCGATAAGGGTTTTGGGGAGATCGGCACGAAACTCCACCGTCTTCGGCACCTTGAATTTCGCCAGTTCGCGCGCGCAGAAATCGAGAATGTCGCGCTCGGTTGCGGTCTCTCCCTCCTTCAAGACCACGTACGCCTTGATGAACTCGCCGCTGAACGTCTCGGGGATGCCGACCACCACGGCTTCCTTGATCTTCGGGTGGCGATAGAGCGCCTCTTCGACTTCGCGGGGGTACACGTTCTCCCCCTTGGTCTTGATCATGTCCTTCCTGCGATCCACGATCGCGAAATACCCCTCGGCGTCCATGGTCGCAACGTCGCCGGTGTACAGCCAGCCGTCCCTGAGCACCGCGGCGGTTTCATCGGGGTGACGCCAATACCCCGCCATCACCTGCGGCCCCTTCACGACCAACTCCCCCGGCTGACCGATCGGCATCTCGCGCCGGCCCGTCTCCAGATCGACGACCTTCGCGTCGGTGTCGGGAAGCGGCAACCCGATCGTGCCTTTCTTGCGCGCGCCGAAAATCGGGTTCACGTGCGTCACCGGCGACGCCTCGCTGAGCCCGAACCCCTCGACGACCTTTCCACCCGTCAGGGCCTCGAACCGCTCCTGAACCTCGACGTGGAGCGGACCGGCACCGCTGATACAGATTCGAATGGATGAGAGATCGTATCGCCCCACGTCTTGACAATTGTTGATCGCCACGTACATCGCCTGGACCCCCATGAAAATGGTCGCACGGTACGACGCGATGGCCTTGAGCACGTCCTTGGTGACAAACCGCGGTAGCAGCACGATCGTGCCACCCGTCGCAATGGCCAGATTCATGCACGCCGTCATCCCATACACGTGGAAAAACGGGATGACGCCGAGAAAGACTTCCCCGCCGTCTCGAAGCGACGGCATCCAATGGCGGCATTGGAGGGTGTTGGCCACGAGATTGCCGTGCCTGAGCATGACCCCTTTCGGCACGCCCGTGGTCCCACCCGTGTATTGAAGCAGCGCGAGATCATCCGGTCCCACGGCGGCGTCGGGCGGCGCGTCGCTCGATGCCGCCAGGAGCGCCGGCCAATCGTACACCGGCGGCTGCTTTCGAACCGACACCCACGTGCCATCCCGCATGGCCTTCAACGGGTACACCAACCGGAGATACCACGGGAGGTAGTCCCGAACACTGGTGAGGATGATCGTCTCGAGGCCGATCTTTGAGTGAATTGACTCAAGTCGCGGGTAGAACAGGTCCAGTGCGACGATCACGCGGGCGCCGGCGTCGCCCACCTGCACTTCGATCTCGCGATCCACGTAGAGGGGGTTGACCTGGACGACGACCGCGCCCAGCTTCAACGCGCCGTAATACGCGATGACGCTCTGCGGAATATTGGGAAGCATCACGGCAACCCGGTCGCCCTTGCGGACCCCCAATCCCTTCAAGGCATTGGCGAAGCGGTTCGTCGCCCGGTCCAGCTCGCGGTAGCTCATCGGTCGGCCGTAGAACAGGAGCGCGGCGCGCGAGGGGAAGCGATCGGCCGACGCGGCGAGAAAGTGCTGGAGCGACGTGCGCGGGTAGCTCAGCGCGGGAGGAACTCCGCGCTCATAGGCCTGCACCCACCGCCGATCCATGCGCCCTCCCTGCTCACTCACGACGTCGGAGACATCCCTAGTGACTATATTTAGTATAGTCAACCGGCACCGTGAATCTAGCCCACGGGTAGGCCTTTGTCAAGGCGCGCGTACGCTGTTCGGACGAGACCGGCGTTTCAAGAGATCCGAGGGCCCGTCCGCTGGACTTTCCACCGCTCCGGTTATAGGATGATGCCATGAACGGACCGGCCGCCAAGGGAACCTTTCTCATCGCCGCTCCCTCGCTGTACGACCCGAATTTTCGGCAGACGGTGGTCC
The DNA here is from genome assembly GCA_001803875.1 of Nitrospirae bacterium RIFCSPHIGHO2_01_FULL_66_17. GTDB lineage: Bacteria > Nitrospirota > Nitrospiria > 2-01-FULL-66-17 > 2-01-FULL-66-17 > 2-01-FULL-66-17. The sequence continues at coordinate 23,958 of MHEO01000024.1, forward strand.
TCCTGTGCGAGCACAACGACAAGGGCAGCATGGGGCTGGTCATCAACCGGCCCACCGAGCTCGTGTTGACCGAAGCGCTTCGTCAGCTCGCCCTCCCCGATCGGGACGACGTCATTTACCGGGGAGGCCCGGTCCAACCCGACCACCTCCTCATTCTCATCCGCTCCGATCAATCGCCGTCGTCGCACCACGTGTTCGGCGCGGTGCATCTCGGCGCCGACGCGCCCACGCTGCAGTCCCTGGCCGCTCGAAACACGGGCGACGACGCGCCGGCGGCTCCCGCGGACGCCGTGTTCCGGGGATACGCCGGCTATGCCGGCTGGGGAGCCGGTCAGCTCGACGCGGAACTGGCCACGGATTCGTGGATCACGATGCCCGCCGATTCGAAATGGATTTTCGACGCCGACCCGCGGACCGTCTGGCCGGAGTTGATGCGCGCGCTGGGACCGCGCTATGCGTTTTACGCGGATATGCCCCGCGACCCCAATCTGAACTAAGAGCCTGTCCATGAACGGCCGTCTGCAGCGTTGCCGCTGCGGGAATCCCTCCTCACGTACGGAACAGTACGCTCCGGGGGGTTCCCTTGCGGCGCCTTGCATCCAGCCATTCCTGAACAGGCTCCTCCATCATCCACATACTCGGACACACTTCTACCGCAGCATCCCACCGGTTGGACCGCCCTCCCATCGGGATCCGCCGTCGTCGCTTCTGAACGTCTCGCCGCCGAAGCGCGCCGCGTAGACCGTCCGGGAATTCCAGGGGTCCACGATCAGCGACACGATGGCGCCCGGCGGAGCAGCCGAGGCCGCCGCCCACCGGCGTCCGCCGTCGGCGGTCCGTGCAACGCCATCGGGCGTCCCCGCGTAGAGGACCCGCGAATCGGAGGGATCGACCGCCAGGGCAAGGATCGCCGATCCCGGCGCGTGATCGAGGAGCGTCCAACGCTCGCCCCGGTCGAGACTCTTGTACAGGCCTTTGGCCGTTCCGGCGTAGAGCGTGTGCGGGACGCGCGGATCGAGCGCCAGCGCGTAGATCGTGGCGCTTTCCAAGGAGGCCAGGGGACTCCACGTCGCGCCACCGTCTTCGCTGCGGAACGCGCCGCCCCCGCTGGTGCCGGCATAGAGCGCGGGGCGCTGGTTGTCGAGCGCCGGATCGCTGGACCCGCCGGCATCGGCCAGGAGCGCCGCAACACGGTAGACGGGTGGACCGACGCGCACCTCGGTCCAGTGCTCGCCTCGATCCAGCGTGGTGTAGACCCGTCCGCCGAAGCCTCCCGCGTACACCGTCCCCGGCGACCGCGGGTTGATCGCGAGCGCGAAGACGCGCACGTCGCTGAGCCCTGCGTTGCGGGCGTCCCACGTCTCCCCTCCGTCGATGCTTACGAAGACGCCGCGCGCCGTGGCGGCATAGAGCGTATCGGGATTGACTGGGTCCACCGCGATGGCCGTGACGTGCAGCGATGCCAGTCCCGCGTTCGCCGGCTTCCAGGTCCGTCCGCCGTCCAGGCTCTTGCGGACACCCCCGCCGTCGGTGGCGCCGGCGTAGAGTCTCCGCGGATTCTGGGGATCGATCGCGAGGGTAATCCCGGCGCCGTGAGACGACGCCGTCACGGCGGGGATCGAGGGCCTCCGCGGACAGCCCGTGTGATATCCCGCGCCATCGGGACACGGATCCGTCACGTCGGGAAACCCGTCGTCGTCGGTGTCGCGCAGCCACGCGAGCGACTCGCCGTACGCCTCCCGCGCGTTCAGGCACGCGAACGACGTCAGGCGCGTGCCATCGGGCTCGCGAACGGGGCCTTCGATCTCGCAGGGCGTTCGAAACAACCATTCGGGGTTGAACCGTTCCCCGCCGGTGTCGCGTCCCGCGACGAAGAACGATGAGGCGATCCGCCCGTCACCGTCGAGATCCGCCGGGAGCGCATCGCCCTGATAGAGGACGACGCTGTTGAGGAACGCCACCACCGCCTCGCGATCCCGCTCGGGCGCGCGTCGGTAGAACGCCGCCGACGGTTCGGCCTCCCCTCCGTGCCGGCGGATCACGTCGTCGAGCGTCAGGCTTTTCCCGTCGTGGCCGTAGGGCGCGGACGTGCCCACGCCCCAAAGGGGCGCGGTCCGAAACCGCGTCGCGCGCGATCCGCTGAAGAGCCGCTCCGCGAACGCATCGCCCATGTCGTGGTGCTTGAGATCGGAGAACAGCCCCCTCACCGCGGCCGCGCCGCGTCGGGGAACCCGTCGCCCCTCCCGGCTGTCCGCGAGCGACACCAACCGCCCTTCGAGCCGGCCCGTCTCCTCGCGGTAGGTCACCGCCAGATCGAAGAAGCGGCGGTCGCCGTCGTATCTCCGATACGGATCGGCGTTGTCGAGATCGGCCGCCTCGATGCGCCAATCCGGCGTGTGGCAGCCGGTGCAGCGCCACCGCGCCAGCAACTCCCGTCCCCGCCGCGTCTGGGCGGTCCGGCGGCCGACGCCGGGGGGCGGCGCGTTGAGCATGTACCACTCGGCCAGATCGACATCCCCTTCCGAGATTTCATTGACGACACCGTCGCCATCCGGATCGTCGAGACTCACGCCAGTTTCGGCCAGGCGGAGACCTCGATCGGCGGGAGCGTGGATCGCGAATTGGCGGGCGCCGGCATTGGACACCTGGGCCAATCCGTCGCTGGCGCGCTCGTCGCCGTGGGCGCCGTCGTCGAACTGGATCGTCGGGTCGTACGCCTGCATCCCAGTGTGGGTGTCGATCGGATCGTTGAAGAAGACGCGCAACGTCGGCGCCATGGCGCTCTCGGTCTCTCCCCACCCAAAGACCATCATCTCAAGGTTGTACCCCGCCACCGCCCGGTCGCGCAGGTCGATCACGCCGTCGCCGTTGTCGTCCTCCATGATGCGACGCCCCGCCTCGTCGACGTACCAGACGCGAAAGATCTTGTTCAGATCGGGCCGGCCATCCTCGTCGCGATCGCCGCACCACCCGTAGTCGATCGGCTCTTCTCCCGGGGCGGGACGAATCCGGATCGGCGTGGCCGGAGCCTCCCGAACCGCGACGAAGCCGCGCCGCGCCGGATCGCACAGATCCAGCACCTTCAGCCGCGTCTGCAGGCCGAGCATCTCGATGAGGCCGGCCCCAAAAAAGTGCGGCGTGTTCCGCCCCTCGCCGCCGCCTTTCGGGATGGTCACGCCCGCGCCAGCATCCCGATATGGGACGTTGTGGCACATCCCGCACGAGTTGACGTGGTCGCGCCCCAGCCGGGGCGTCGTCCGGTCCCCGAGCAGCTTGGGCTCGAAAAAGAACCCCGGCCGCCCGAACGCCCCGTCGCGCGCCCGGAATTCCCGCTGGGTCAGGTTCTTCCCCCGCTGGTACGCCAGCCACGGATCGTATTCCTGCAGATAACGCGACGCGCCAGCCTGCGACGGGTCGGCGGTGTGCACGACACGAATCCGGCGGTCCTTGACCGACCGCCCGCTGAGGTCCTTCGCCCCGAGCGACGTGTCGGACGAGCCACCCGGGCGCTCGGAAAGCTGGGCGCGCGCACCGGACGGCGAGAGCGCTATCAGCAGAATCAGGAGAACGACGATCGCGCGCCGGTCCGCCACCTCATCCCTCCCCACGAACGTCCGGAGATGGCTCCGCCAGCCCCCACCAGCGGCCGCAGGTCAACGCGACCCAGAGCGCCGCGAGCGGAGCGACGTGCAAGATCAGCCGATGTAAGACCGTGTCACCCCAGAGAAAGCGAAAGAGTTCGGACATGAAAACCAGGACACCGATGACGACGAGATACGTCACCACCGGCCACACCAGGAACATGGATTCTTCGGTCAAGGTGTTTCTAAACTCATAGACGAACACAAGGGAAAACAATGCCCAGAGTATCATCCAATTGCCTTGGAGAAACAGCGCGCGGACGAACACCTCGAAAATCGTCTGCCACCGATCGAGTCCCATCACGTCGGACGAATCGACGTGGAGGTTCGTCGAGATCCCCATGTGCAGCTTGGCCAGCGTCCACGCGCCCCACACGAGTGCAGGAAAAGCGAGATAGATCCCCACGGCGGTCACCGAGGTTTTGCTGGTCAGACCGCCCCGACGAGCGCCCAGCGCGGCCAGTAACAGCGCGTTGGCCGCCACCACGATCAGGCCGTCCTCTCTGGTCCACACCAGACCCGCGGCAAACACGGACGCCAGCACAAGATCCCGCCGGTCGCTAGACAGCGCGTAGCGCGTGAGCGCCACGGCATTTCCCAACACGAAATACGCCAGGGGAAGATCGGTGTAGGCATCTTGAGCATGCTGGAGAAGAAACGGCAAGCCCGCCACAAAGAGCGTGCCGCCCATCGCGGCTCGCGCGCCCCACCGGTCGCGCAGCGTGCCGTACACCAGGCACAACAAGGCTAGGGCGTAGCCCGGGAACAGCAGTTTGACCGCGACGTCATCCCAGGAGCCGGCAAACCACGCCACCCACACTTCCTGAAAGGGGACTCCAAGAGGATAATTCGGTGCCACGACCCAGTCGAAAATGGCGCGGGGAACCGAGGCTTCGAGGTAGATGATTTTGGCTTTCAACGCGTACGTCGCCCACCCATCCCAGAAATACATGGGCTTGACGGTGGCCCGAACGACAACGATCGCGCACAGCACGCCCAACAGGGCGGCCAGTCCCCACCACCAGGGATCGCGGCTGAGAACCGGACGGATAACCCCGACGGAAACCTCCCGCTCTGCCACACGGCGCAGCCGCCACGTTTGCCACAGCCACCAGCCAAGCGGCGGCCCCACGATCGACACCACGCCGACCATACGAGTCACCGGAACACCGAGAACAGCCAACACACCCATCATCGTCGAGATCCAGACCAAGCCGAGGCCATAGGCAAATCCTGCTCGCTGCGCCCCACTGAGGTAGGCACGGCCCGGCATCCAAGAGAATCCCAACCACCAGGCAACCAGCATACCGAACGCGCCGAGCCCGATCGTCACTTCTTCACCTGAAACAGACAAAACCGTTCGGCCTCGTGGAGAAGTGTCCGGTCGGACTCTACCTGGGCGCACGGCGTATGGGCTTGGCCGAAATAGCGGACCATCACCGGTGAGGCATCGCGGACGATGATCGGATAGAGATAATATCTCGCTCGCTCCTTCCACATCAGCTGCACATCAGGACGATCGTAGTCGATGAACACCTCAACGTCTCTCCGAGGGGAAATAAGTCTAGCGACGTGCTGCATATCGTCCCAGAGCGGGACGTGATCGATGGCGGCATACGCCTCCGCACGGCTCACACCCCCAAATCGCGAGACATCCACACGCAAGGCTCCCACCTGGTGATAGACCCCGACACCGAATCCGAAGATCCACACCGCGACGACGAGCCCCCACGCCCAGCGACGGGTCGCCCCCCCGAGCCGTGTATCGCTTTCTCGGAGCAACGTCCCAGTCGTCGCCGCCAGAAGTATTATCGGGATCAATATGGCCCATACAGACCGGTCGCCGAAGAGGGGTGGGGCAAGAGTGTTCATAGTAAACGAGTCGCGGGCCGCAGAGTCTCCCGGTAAAGCCGACACGACCTCTTTGAGCAAAGGCCATACGTATCCCGCGTCCGACTCAAACCTAATTGAAGAGATGGTAACGGGTTGAAGGGTCACCGAGGGCACGAGCATCACCTCTTGGATCGATGCCCGCGCAGGCCCATCCAACCCCACCGGCACTATGATTTCCTCACGCACTCCTCCACGCACCTGAAATGTGCGCCGCACCGTCTGACTTCCTGACGGCGTCCGCACAAGCAGCCCAACCCGCCCCTCCGAGGGTTCTCCCGCCGCGAGACGCAGACGGAGCCGGCCCTGGGCACCCGTATCCAGGGCGACCGGACCGCTCGACACCCCGGCAGGCTCGCCCCGAGGCGTCAGCACTAGACCATCCGGAGCGCGCGTCACGAGCGCGTTGGGCGAGATCCATGACGGCGTCGAGTCGATCGAGAAGTCCCACACCGATCGGAGATGAGATGCCGAGCCCGGCACATACACCGCCCCAGCACGCGCCACCACAATGGCGAGACCGACGGCACACAGTGCGGCGAGAATTCCTGAAAGACTTGGTCGCTTCTTACCGCCGACCCTTCGGCTAACCCGACGCGCGGCCACCGCCCTCGATCCCCGCTACCCGCTCGTTCCGCCGCTTCACGGCTGAGAACCTTCAGTGAGCGTCATTCGTTGATCGGCCTGCGGGGACGTCACCCGATCGATGACGCCGCTGGGCCAGCGGACGATGACTTCGTCCACCTGCGTGACTTGGCCCAGGATGAACAGCAACGCCCGCTCGCTCTGTGAGAGGTAACTCGATCCGGTTCTCACCATCCGGGTCCGGGTCCGCCCGCCCGCCGTCACCGTGACGATCGCGCCGATGCCGTCGCGGTTGCTCGTCGTGCCGATCAATCGGATGCCAAGCCAGTGCGCCCCCGACGCATGGTTGCGATAGATGCGGGCAGGACCGTTGTTCTCGGTAAACACCAGGTCGGGATCACCGTCCAGGTCGAGGTCCGCCACCGCAACACCGCGACCGACGAACCGAGTCGTCAAGCCCATCGGGGCGCCGACGTCGACGTAGGTGTCGTCGCCCCGGCTGCGGAAGAGCAGGGGTCGCTCCTCGGCGCCGACGTCGCCGTCCAGGGACCGAGCCAGATCGGCGTCCACGTGGCCGTTGGCGACAACGAGGTCGAGCCGGCCGTCGAGGTCCACGTCGGCGAAGAGCACTCCGAAGGTCAGAACCGGCAGACTCGCGTCGAAGAGGCCGGCGGCCCGCGCGCGGTCCCGCCATCGGCCGTCGGCGTCGCGCCGGAAGAAGCCGAGCCCCTCGCCGCTGAAATGACCGATCACGATGCCGCCTCCAGCCTCGTCGTCGACGTCCACGCCCATCCCGGCGCGCGCCATCCCGAATCGCCCCGGCGTCAGGACCAACGCCGCGCTGTCATCGGCGAACGTCCCGTCGCCGCGATTCCGAAAGAGCGAATTGGGCACCTGGTCGTTCGCGACGAAGAGGTCCACGCGCCCGTCGCCGTCGGCGTCGAGCAGCGCCGCGCCCAGCGCCTTGCCCGGCTTCGCGAGGCCCGCAGATTCGGTGACATCGATGAACGTCCCGTCGCCGAGGTTGTGGAAGAACCGGGACGCCGACGGGGGATACGGGTCGGGCCCGCAGAACACCTTCGTCTGCGGGTCGAGCCGGCAGGTGAGATCGGTCTCGGCGGACCACTGGACGTACCGGCAGAGGAACAGATCGAGAAACCCGTCGGCATCGGCGTCGAACCACACCGCGCAGGTACTCCACCCCGCGTCGGCGACGCCCGCCCGGGCGGTGACTTCCGCGAACCGCCCGCCGCCGAGGTTGTGAAACAATCCGGTTCCCCCGTGCCCCGTCACGAGCAGGTCCTCGCGGCCGTCGTTGTCGTAATCGGCCGCCGCGCACCCCATCCCATAGAATGGATACCGGATGCCGGAGACCGCGGTCACGTCCGCGAACGTCCCGTCGCCGCGATTCCGAAACACCGCCACGCCCGCGCCGGTCGACTCGCCGTCCCAGGATCGTCCGGTGACGACGATCAGATCGGGGCGGTCGTCGCCGTCGAGATCGGTCACGCACACGCCGGACCCGAACGTCTCCGGATACCACTTGCGGCCCGTCGCGCCGCTCGTGTGCGTCACCCGGACGCCGACCGCCGCCGCAACCTCTTCGAAGCCCCCGGCGCGTTCGGGCGCGGGGCCTCGTCCGGCACAGGCCACCGCGGCACACACCGTCGCGGCCAGCGTCGATAGCCGCAGCCAGCGCGCGCGAGTCATGCCGGCGGTCAACCGGGCGCCGAGGGCGGGGACAGCACCAAACACGTCATCGTCTGCGTGACGCCGTCGACCGCGCGGATGTTCGAGAGGATCATGTCACCCAGGTGGTTCATGTCCTTGGCCGTGATGTGCACGATCAGGTCGTACACGCCGGTCACCATGAACGCAGCCTTGACCCCTTCCATGCGGGTGATCGTTTTATAAACACTCTTAGTATGGTCCCCAGTCACGTTGACGAGGACAAAGGCTTCACAGGCCATGCGGTTCCCCCTTGTTGTTCACGAAATGGCGTCGCCCTGGAGAAGACGCACGTCCACCACCTGTCCCCGCTCGGCGCGCTCCGCGTCGCGGGGCAGCACGATGAGCCCGGTCGCCTTGACCATCGACGTCAGCACACCGGAGTCCTGCGAGCCGGTCGGCGTCACGCGGACCCGGCTCCCCTCGCGCAGCAGCCGGCCGCGGACGAAGTGGGTTTTCCCCCGGGCCTTGTCGATCGGCGCGTCCAACTCGGCCGCGACGATCGGCCGCCCGAGATCGGCGCCCCCGGCCATGCGAAGGAGCGCCGGGCGGACGAACACCTCGAACGTGACCATGGACGACACGGGATTGCCGGGCAGACCAAACACCGGTTTGCCGCGGACCGAGCCGAACGCCATTGGGCTGCCGGGCTTCATGGCGACGCGCCAGAACTCCATGACCATCCCCAACTCGGTCAACACGTCTCTGACGAAATCGAACTTGCCCACCGACACACCGCCGCAGACGACGAGGAGGTCCAGGCCGTCCAGCGATCGCAGACGCTCCCGAAGATCGTCCGGCCGGTCGCGCGCGATCCCCAGCAACACGGCGACCCCGCCCGCCTCCGCCGCCTGCGCGGCGACCGCGTAACTGTTGGCGTTGAAGATCCGGTCGGGTCGCTCGGCGTCCCCAAGATCGGCCAGCTCGTCGCCGGTGGCCAGAATCCCGATCCGGGGTCTCCGCCCGACAGAGACGGCCGCGCGCCCGAGCGACGCGAGCATCCCCACCTCGGCGGGACGCGCCCGACGCCCCGCGGGGATCACGACCGTCCCCGCGCGCACGTCCTGGCCGCGCGCGCGCACCGACTCCCCGCGCTCGACCGCGACCCGCACGAGCACCCGGTCGCCCTCCAGCGCCGTGTCCTCCACCATCACCACCGCGTCGGCGCCGGCCGGCATCGGCGCGCCGGTCATGATCCGGGCCGCCGAGCCGGGCGCGACCTTGTGTTCAGGCATCCGGCCCGCGGGAATCTCCTCGATGACCGCCAACCTGACCGGCCGCTCCGGCGTCGCGCCGCCGAGATCGGCGGCCACCACCGCGTACCCGTCGACCGAGGAGTTGTCCCACGGAGGCAGATCGCGCGGGGCGACGACGTCTTCGACGATCACCCGCCCGAGCGCGTC
>MHEO01000024.1:33269-33411 GCA_001803875.1 Nitrospirae bacterium RIFCSPHIGHO2_01_FULL_66_17
TGCTCGCCACGAGCGAGGCCGCGTATTGGCCGCCGACCATTCCCTCGCGCGCGTCCACGACCAGAAAACCTTCGAACAAGGTCAATAATTCATTCGGCTGGAGGCAGAACTCCGCGCGGCGTGGCGTCCCAAACCGGCGCTG
>MHEO01000025.1:0-1504 GCA_001803875.1 Nitrospirae bacterium RIFCSPHIGHO2_01_FULL_66_17
CGCTGGTCCCTTACCGGACAGGGCGACCCACCGGGCCGCCCCTACGCCGCTGGTCCCTTACCGGACAGGGCGACCCACCGGGCCGCCCCTACGCTGGTCCCTTGCCGGACAGGGCGACAATGCGCTGCGCGCCTTCCCACATCGTATTTGCCACCTCGAGGTTCAACCCCGACGATGCCAGCATCTTCTTCCCTTCCTCGGCGTTCGTCCCGTCGAGGCGCACGACCAGGGGCACGCTGAGATGGACCTCGCGCGTGGCGTCGATGATCCCCCCGGCGATCCGCTCGCACCGCACGATGCCGCCGAAGATGTTCACGAACACGCCGCGGACGTTCGGATCGGCCATCAGAATCCCGAACGCTTCTTTGACGGTTTCCTTCGTCGCCCCGCCGCCGACGTCCAGGAAGTTCGCCGGCGAGCCGCCCGCCAGCTTCACCACGTCCATCGTCGCCATCGCGAGCCCCGCGCCGTTGACCATGCAGCCGATCGTGCCGTCGAGCTTCACGTAATTCAGGTTGTGCTCCGAGGCGCGGATCTCGAGCGGCTCTTCCTCGTCGAGATCTCGGAACGCTCTGACGTCCTCGTGGCGGAACAAGCCGTTGTCGTCGAAGTTCATCTTCGCGTCGAGCGCGATGAGCCGCTGATCCGTCGTGAGGACGAGCGGGTTGATCTCCACCAGCGAGGCATCCTGAGCCGTGAACATCGTGTAGAGCGAGCCGAGGAGCTTCACGAACGCATTGACCACGTCTTTCGGCAGACCGAGCGCGAAGGCGACGCGGCGGCCGTGGAAGGGCTGATAGCCGACCGTGGGATCGATGAAGACCTTGACGATCTTGTCCGGGTGCGTCGCCGCGACCTCTTCGATCTCCATCCCGCCCTCGCGGCTGGCGATCACGGCGATCGAGGCCGACGCGCGATCGACGACGAGCGAAAGGTAGAACTCGTGGCCGATGCTCACCCCTTCTTCGATGAGCAGCTTCTTGACGACCTTCCCCTGCGGGCCGGTCTGCGGCGTCACCAGCGTCTTGCCCAGGATCTCGCGGGCCAGCGGCTCGACCTGATCGCGCGACTTGGCGAGCTTGACCCCGCCCGCTTTCCCGCGCCCGCCCGCGTGAATCTGGGCCTTGACGACGGTGATCGGCGCGGCGAGTTCGTTCGCAATCGCGACGGCCTCGGCCACGGTGTCCGCCCGACGGCCGCGGGGAACGGGGATCGTATAGCGCGCGAGGAGTTGCTTGGCCTGAAACTCGTGGATGTTCATGCGACGTCCTACTGATGAAACTGCGGCATCACGCTAAAAAGAACGCAAAATCTTAGCAACTTCCGATCCGAGCGTCAACGGGAATCACGATCGGCTCGTCGCCGTCTCGCGGCGCACGTAATCCGGGATGAGACGGGGCGACGGAGTCGACGAGGCGACGCCCGCTTCCTTCAGCGCGCGGCGGAACCGTGTCAGGTGTTCCAGCGTGGCGGCTCCCGCCCCGGCGGACGCGGCGCGGGCGGC
>MHEO01000025.1:1546-5031 GCA_001803875.1 Nitrospirae bacterium RIFCSPHIGHO2_01_FULL_66_17
GCCGAAGACGATGATGTCGAGCAGCGAGTTGCCCATCAACCGGTTGCGCCCGTGCAGGCCGCCGGAGGCCTCGCCCGCGACGAACAAGCCGGGGACGGTCGAATCGCCGTTCACGCCGATCTTCACCCCGCCGTTCTGATAGTGCAACGTCGGGTGAATCAGAACCGCCTGCTCGCGAATGTCGATCTCATAGCGCGAGAAGAGCTTGCGCATGTTGGGAAACCGCGTGTCCAGCGTCCCCTCGCCGTTGAGTAGGTCCACCATCGGCGTGTCGAGCCACACACCGCGACGGCCCGACGGGGTGGTCACGCCGCGACCTTCCGCGCATTCGCGGATAATGGCGGCGGCGACGACGTCGCGGGTGTCGGTTTCGTTCACGAAGCGCTCCCCCAACCGATTGACGAGCTGGGATCCCGCCGCGCGGATGGCCTCGGTCACCAGCAGGCCGGCCATCGGCTCCGGATAGATCGCGCCCGTCGGGTGGTACTGGAACGTGTCGATGAACGCGAGCTCCGCGCCGATCCGATAGGCCAGCGGCAAGGCGTCGCCCGTCGCGCCGAAGTGATTGCTGGTCGGAAATCCCTGGATGTGGAGCCGCCCGCTGCCGCCCGTCGCGATGATCACCGCCTTGGCGTGGACGGTGAGGAAGCGCCCGTTGTCGAGATTCTTCAGGATCGCGCCGACGCACCGGCCGGTCCCGTCGCTCAGGAGTTCGACCGCCGGGGCAAACTCGACGATCTGGACGTCCTCGTTGATCACCGCGTCCTTGAGGACGCGCATCAATTCGAGACCGGTATAGTCCTTACAGGTCAAGAGCCGGGGCGTGCTGGTGGCCCCGCCGCTTCTGACCTTCAGGTTGCCGGTCTCGTCGCGGTCGAACAGGACACCGAGCGAGAGCAGCCATTGCGTCGCCGCGGGCCCCTCTTCGACGAGCACCTTCAGGAGCTGCCGGTCGTTCGCGAAGTGGCCGCCCTTGATCGTGTCCAGGAAGTGCCGGACCGGCGAATCCTCGGGCTTGACCGCGGCCTGCATCCCGCCTTCGGCCATCACCGTGTTGGAATCGCCCAACCTCAGCTTCGTCGCCAGCAGGACCGTCGCGCCAGCCGCCCGCGCGGTGAGCGCGGCGGCGCAGCCCGCCCCGCCCCCGCCCAGGATCAACAGATCGGTGACGTAGTCGGGCTCCGACTTGAGGTCGGCCGCCGTGACGGGGCTGTCCCCTTCCAACAGGTCGGCAACTTCGTGCACCGTCTTCTGCCCCGCGTTGGGACCGACCTTGATCAGCCGGTAGGCGTCGGCCTTGTAGTCGGGGTGGTACTTGTGGAGCAGCGCCTCCTTCTCGGTTTGGGGAAAGAGCGGGAGGGTTTGGCCCTTTCGCGCGGGGCGCGTGACGTCCACACGGCCGCGGGATTCGGTGATGGAATCGCTCGCCACGGGAGTCACCGGCCGACGGCGGCCGCCCGGGATGTGAGTTCGGATACATCCAGCGACAGTAACTGATCGAGATCGTCGCGGAACTTGCCTTCGGCGATGTCCGCGATGCGCCGACCCAGATCATCGGCGGGCGGGGCGTAGAGCGCGCCTTGCGCCCGCCGCGCGTAGAGGCCGATCAGGTTCGGGGGCATGTCGGCCACGCAACGGGTGATGCACAGGCCGCACATGTTGCAGCTCATGGTCAGGTCGGCGACCTTCTGAAAATCCCCGAACACCGCGTACCAGATGCTGCTGCGCACGTCGATCCCCTGGGGACAGACGCGGTTGCAGGCGTTGCAGTTCACGCACCGCGCCGATTCGGGATACAGCTCGAAGAGCTGCTCCTTCGCGTTGGTCAATTCCGACACACGGTAATGCGCCTGCGCGGCGGGATAATTCGAAACCATCGAGAACCACATCCCGTCGCGGACCGTCTGCTGGCAGCCGAGGCCGTTGAGCAGCTCGAATTGGCCCGGCATGCGGTACACCATCGCGCACGCGCCGCAGGTCCCGCCCAGGCAGCCGATCCCGCGGATCATCTCATGGCCGGTATACCACAACGCCTGGATGACCGTGATCCCCTCCGGCACCCGGTGCTTCTTCCCCATCACCTCGACGGTGACGAAGCGCGGCATGATGCCGGTGTCCTGGGGGGATGGGCCGGTGGCGTGGTCCGTGGTCATTCCATTATCCCAGCGGCGGCACCTCGCGCCGTTTCGGGGTCGCGTAATTGACCAGATAATCGAAGAGCCGGATCAGACGGCTCCCCTGTCGCTTCTGATCGATCCAGTGGCCGATGAACCCGATCGTGCGGGCGAGGATGAAAAATCCGTTCAAGCTCTCCACGGGGTACCCCAGATCCACGAGGATCGCCGCGATCGTGCCATCGACGTTGAGGATGAGCGTGTCCTTCTTGGCGGTCGTGATTTTCTCGACCTGCAGGGCGAAGTCCAGGTGCGGCATCGGGATGCTCAGGCTCTTCACGTACGAGACGAGCTCGGATACGCGCTTGTCGGGGTTCTTCACGCTCTTGACGCGGTGGCCGATGCCTGGCACCGGGCCGACGTTGGCCTTCATGTAGTCCAGGAACGCCTCCGGCGTCAGCTTCTGCTCGATGGCGTACTTGAACCATTTGCCGGCGTCGGTCACCGCGCCGCCGAAGCGCGGCCCGATCATCATCATCCCCGCCGCGACCGCCTGGGCCATGTTGATCCCCGCACCCGCCGCGATGATCGTCACCAGCGCGCCCGACACGCACGGCCCGTGGTCGGCCGAGAGCATGATGATGCGCTTGATGATCTCGGCCTCCTGCGCGGAGATGAGCTTCTTGTTCCAGAGCAGGCCGATCACGTGCGGGATCTGATACCCCTTCTTGATCAATTCCGACGCGGGGTAACCGTCGTAACAGGGCTCGTCGCCGCGGTCGTCGGAGATCGTCGTCTTGACCAAGGGCTCGACCATCACGTCGCCGCTCTTGATCGCCTGGTCGACGCTCTTGGGCAGACGCGGCAGCGCGGCGGCGTCGGTTTCGGCCACCGGCGCGCTCACGCCCGTCTCGACGAGTTCGCGATACAGCGTCTCGATCGCCGGCCCCAGCGCGCCGAACGTGTCGGGGACGATCGCCCCGGCCTTCCGCAGCGCGTCGACCTTCGAGCGCGCGCTCCCCTCGCCGCGCAACCCTTCCTTCGCGCCCGCGTGGCCGAACTTCATCCCCTTGGGCAACTGCTCCTGGCAGAACCCGGAGATCGTGGCGACCAGCTTGATCCGCCGCTTCTTCGCGCCCAGCCACGCCGCGGCCTGCTCTTCGAGGTTGCCCCCCATCTCGCCGACGATCACCACGGCCTTGGTCTGGGGATCCTGCTCGAACATCTCCAGGTACGACACGAAGTCGGTCCCGGGATACGCGTCGCCGCCGATGCCGATGGCGGTCGTCACCCCGTCGGCGAACTGGCTGCAGATCCACATGATCTCGTTGGAGAGCCCGCCGGACTTGGTGATCACGCCGAACGAACCGG
>MHEO01000025.1:5055-5414 GCA_001803875.1 Nitrospirae bacterium RIFCSPHIGHO2_01_FULL_66_17
GATTGTTGAACTCGCCGCCGATCACGCCCAGCCGGGACTCGCCGGCCGAGAGGATGCCGATCGACGAGGGGCCGTTGAACACCTTGCCGCGCTTCCTGGCGTCTTTGGCCAGCAGCTTGGCGTCCTTCTCGGGCACACCCTCGGTGATCATCGACACAAGCGTGATCTTCGGATCCGCCAGCGCGTCCTGCGCGGCTTTCGTCGCGCGATCGGCGCCGACATAGATCACCGTCGCGTTGATCTCGGGGTGCGCCGCCGTGGCCTCGGCCACGGTGCGGTAGACGGGAAGCGACACGAGCTGCGCCCCGTAGGGGATCTCGACCGTCTTCCCCGCGTCGGGAGGGAACACAAAGGCGACC
>MHEO01000025.1:5421-10330 GCA_001803875.1 Nitrospirae bacterium RIFCSPHIGHO2_01_FULL_66_17
GCGGCTTCTTAATGAGGTGGCAAAACTCCCCCATCCGCCGTGCGGCGTTGGTGCCCGCGGGACCGCCCATGATGACCACGCGGGTGTCGGCGTTGGCGACGATGCTCATGGTTTGCCCTTTCGTGCAAACGCCTGTCCATGAACGGTCATCTGCGGCGTTGCCGCTCCGCTTCCGGTGCTCACGTACGACACAGTACGCTGCGCTCCGGTTCTCGCGGCGCCTTGCATCTGACCCTTCCTGAACAGGCGCAAACGCCCAATCTCGATACAGAATCCCCGCCCCTGACCGTCTATCATGGCTTCCCCTGAATTGCAAAGTCGACGATGTCGGTCAGCGGGGTGTACCGGTCGAAGACGTGGATATTGAACCCTTCATCCGCCAGCGCCCGCATGGCCGCGAGCCCCTCGGCCTCCTTGGGTCCGCCGCGGCGCACCCAGATCTCCACGTGGTTGAGCTTGCCGTCGGCCTTGGCGCGGCGGAACCCCGCGATGATCCCGGTAAAGGTCTTCTTCACGTCGGTGAAATTGGCGATCGCGCCGCCAACGATGATCCGCTTGATGCCGGGCAGGCTGCACACCTTGTCGGTCAGCGCCTCGACCGCCCAGTCCGGCGGATCGCCGGAATATTCGGCGTAGTTGGCGAGCGTGCCGCCCCGCGCCACCACCGCGTCGGAGTAAAAGACGCTGGCCCCCCCGCCCGCCGGCAGGAGCGCGGTGTCGCCGCCGGGGATCTCGATGAATTTCACCGACCCCTTCACGCGGCTGTCGATCTCCATGATCGCCCGCTCGTCACTGGTGTATGGCCGGCCGAACTCCGACGCGAACGTGAAATTCCAATCGGGATGGCGATAGCGCGCGTCGGCGTCGAGCAGCGTCACGGCGTCGAGCGCGACGAGTTCACCCTGCGCGTTGAGCACGAGCGGGTTGATTTCGAGATACTGGGCGTCTTCCTGGTCGTAGCATTGATGGAGCTTCTGGGCGAACTCGACGACCTTCGGCGCGAGGTCCTTGGAGAACCCGGCCTTCTTCGCCGCGGCCTCGATCGCCGCCTTGGGGGCCGGCTCGCCGATCTCGATCGTGACGTGCTGGACCTTGTCCCACTGCGACTCGATCTCGATGCCGCCCACGCTCGCCATCATCAGGTCGGCGCCCTCGCGGATGGATTTCACGGCGAGGTAGTACTCCGCGCTGTGCGGCACCATCTCCGAGACGATCACCTGAGTCACCGTCAGCCCCGACCCGACGTTCTTGCCCAGCATCTCGGTCACGGCCTTCTTGGCGCCGGCCAGATCGAGATCGACCTTGACGAGGCCGAGTTTCATCCGAGAGCCGATCGCCTCATGGGCCTTGACGACGAGTTTGTTGTTCCGCAGCCAGGGATTGGCCTGGGCCAGCGCGTCGAACTGATCCGCGGACGTCAGCACGACGTGGTTGGGAACGGTCATGCCCCACTTTTTCATCAGGTCCATGCCGGGACCTTCGAGCACTTTGGCCATACGCCACTCCTCGCTGATCCGCCGATAAGGCGGCGTCTGCTACGTTGTCACTTCAGTCTCGCTCCTCACGTACGAACCAGTACGCTCCGGGGCGACACTTCGTTCCGCCTTGCACCCGCCGCCTTCTCGACGGCCAGCGTGTAGCGGGCTTTTGCACCATGGCAAGAGAAAAAAGTGCTTCATTATATGAAGATTGGCGCGGGCGCGCAAGCCCCTAAACGCCTCACCGATCGGACAAAAAAGGACCTAGGACCACCTAGGCACTTTGCCCCACGGGGATGGACGCCCCCCGCGCGGAGGGGCGAACGGCCGTTCGCCCCTATGGGAGATTGAGCTGTCGCCTCCCCTTTCCGGACGCGGGCGGTTCGGTCGTGGCCGGTCCCGAGCCGCCGTCGAGGCGGAGCGTGCGGCGCGGCGGTTTGGAGGGCGCGAAGATGTCGGGCCCGGAGTAGGGGTAATAATAAGGATAAAAGCGATGCGGCCCGTAGGGCCAGTAATAATAGGAGGGAGGGAAGACGGGGCTGTAATAGTACGCGTACGGATAACCGTAAGTGTACGAAAACGACAGGTACCACGGTGACACCGCCCAGTATGCGTCGTAGCCGTAGCCGGCGGCTTCACGCGGGGGCGGCAGATCAGTGCCCCGCTCCAACGCGTCCCGGCTGTAGCCGTACACGCACCCGGCGAGCGCGACCCCGCACACCCACGAGGCCAACACCACACGCCACGCCGAACGGCCGCTCATGGACAGGCTCCTAGAAGGCGACTTTGTAACCAATGCGAAGCGCATTTTCATCGATGCCGGAAAGCTGCACGGTGATCGCTGCCCGCTCGTCGCGGTCGAGCCAGATGTCGGTGCCGAGAAAGAACCCCACCATCTCGCGCTCCCGGATGTCGGCCGTAACGGCGCCCACCCGATCCGTGCCCTCCAGCCGCGACACCCGGAAGCCACCGAAGGGACGCCACCCCTCATACCGCCCCCTGATCCCGAGCGAGACCCCGTATTCGGTCCACGAGATCTCCTCGTCCACCAGCACCTCCACCGGCAGCGGGCCGCTGCAGTTCGCCGTGCACACAATCAACCGATCGTCGGTCTTCAGCCTGACGATCCGCACGTCCGAGTAGACGGACACCTGCTCGGGGTACGCGCCCTCGAACAGCACGAGCCGCGCGCCGCCGCCGTAGAGCGGGTGGACGTCCGACCGGTACTGGTCGAACTCGTCAATGACGATGTCGGCCACGCCGAATTCGCCGAAGAGGAGAACCGGGGGAGCAAGCTGCACTCCCAGGCGCGCCGTCAGTTGCGTGGAATCCACGATCCCGGTCGGCGTGCCCTTCACCAGATCCCCTTCCTCCTCGATATCACGCGACACGACGCCCAGTTCCACCCCGAACGACACGGGGGACGCGGCGTGGGTGGGAGCCACGGACATGACCGACGCCGCCATCGCGAGACCAAGGACGACAGCCCGCGTCCTCATCGCGCCACGCCCTTCAACAGGTCTTTGATCCGGCGCTCCTCCTCGGGGAACATGGGAATCGCAATCTGATCGACCGCGAGCCAGCTTTCGCGGCCGGTGCCGCCCATCCGGACGATCACCGCGACCTTGTAGGTCACACCGCCGGCGCCCTCGCGCGGCTTGGGCGTCGTGCGGATCAGCCCGACCCGCTCGTCCGCCGTCTCGATCTCGTACCCCTCGCGCTCGAGCGCGCGCACCACGCGATCAAACGCCTCCGGGTAGCCGATCCGCAGATCGATCACGTCCGCCACCGAGCGGTCGGGCTGATCGACCATCGGCGACGCCACGCAGCCCATGAGCGCGACCACTATGACGAGTGCAAGCGAACACGACAGGAACGTGGAAATTGGTTTCATCGGGTGTCCTCAATCATCGGTCGGATTAAAACACGGAGGAAGAACGAGGGTCAAGAAACGACGAGGAACCACTGACGGGAATTGGGGAATGGGAGCGAGGAGTGGAGAACAAGACGAGGCACGATCAACCGCGCCACGACACACAGCCGGAGCGATCGCCCCGGCGATGAGATTAAGGGGCGCTCGAACCGTTCCCGGAAACTGCCTTGCCGACACCCTGGGCGGCCAGGCGCTTCACCGCCTCGGCCAGGCGGTTGATCTTGGCCGGGCTCGCGTCGCGGAAGGAGAGGTTCGCGTCCTCGTGACCGGCCTGGGCGCACATCGCCATCGTGTAGCACGACGTGCCGCCGCGGATGATCTTGAGCGCGAGATTAGCCTGGTGGCAGTGCACGCCGACGAACATGCACACGTCGATCTTGTTGTGCCAGATCGTCAGATTGGGATGATTGGGGTTGATCTCGATCTCGGGGTTGATCTTGGGATACTTCGGGCGGTAATCCGCCATCGGGATGAGCATCGGCGTGCTACCCTTGGGGCAACAGGCCTTCAGGGTTTCATAGAGCGCCTTGACCGCGACCGCCTTCTCCTTGGCCGTCTCGTTCCAGTGCCAGAGGACCAGGGGACCCGGGAAAATCGTGGGCACCTTGGCGCTCAGGAACTTCCGCGCCGCCTCCTCGAACGCGAGCGCCTCATCGACGATGACGCCTTCGATGTGACCCTGGCCGGGATCGGGCAACGTCACCCCCATGCACGCGGCGGCGGGGGGAAGAAACGCTTCGGGACCTGGTCTGACGCGGTACGTCGTGCTCATGATACCGTCTCCTCAAGTTCAGTTGACTCGCGACTGTAGCACGTTATTCCGCGTCGAGTCAACGCGACAGTGGCCTCACGGCGGGGGGAAAAGGACCTACGGGAGCGCCGCGCGATGGGACTGTCGGCCTACCACCGGGCGCGCGGATGGGATGTTACAGGGCGGGGGTCTACTGTCCGACGTCCTCGACCGAGCCGTCGGACAATATCACGGAGGAAAGCAGTTCGGCCTCCACGGCGCGTCCGGGATCCGACGCGGGCTCGGGGCCTGAATACCGATGCGGCATTGATCCAGTCGGCCGCGACGAAGCGTTCAGCGGATGGTCCCCGGACGCGATGGTAACGGGCGTGGGATGATAGGAGGGCACGAACCTGCGGAGGACCTCCTGCAAGCGGTCCTCGTCACGCGACGCCACGGCGTCGGCGACCGCGGCGATCGCGGCCTCTAGGTCGTCGGTTGACCACCGCGAGTCCGACACCGCTGTTCTGAGCTTCGGGTGCGAGGTCGGCTCGACCCGCTCCTCCTTGTCGAACAACTCCTCAAAGAGTTTTTCCCCGGGGCGCAGGCCGGTGTACTTGATCGCGATGTCATCGTTCGGGACGAAACCCGCCAACCGAATCATATTCTGGGCAAGATCGACGATCTTCACAGGGTCCCCCATGTCGAGGACAAAGACCTCGCCGCCCTCCCCGCGCCGGGCCGCCTCCAACACGAGGTGAACGGCCT
>MHEO01000026.1:0-1435 GCA_001803875.1 Nitrospirae bacterium RIFCSPHIGHO2_01_FULL_66_17
GGGCGAACGGATCTTCCGGGCCGCCGAGCGCGCCGCGGGGTCGCGGACCCCCCTGATCGTGATCACCGCGTCCGGCGGCGCGCGCATGCAGGAGGGCATCCTCTCCCTGATGCAGATGGCCAAGACCGCCGCCGCGTTGGGCCGCCTCCAGCAGGCCCGTGTCCCGTATATTTCGATTCTGACCGATCCGACCTACGGGGGCGTGACGGCGAGCGTGGCCACCCTGGGCGACGTGATTCTGGCCGAGCCCAAGGCGCTGATCGGGTTCGCCGGGCCGCGCGTCATCGAACAGACGATCAAACAGCAGCTCCCGCCGGGGTTTCAGCGCGCGGAGTTTCTGCTGGAACATGGGATGGTCGATCGCATCGTCGAGCGCAAGAAGATGAAGCAGACGCTGGCCACGCTCCTGGCCTGTCTCTAGAGAGCCTGTCGATGAACGGCCATCTCGGGAAGCAGCATTCGTCCGTCACGCTAGAGCGGCGTTGCCGGCTGCGCATCCGGTCCTCACGCACACAACAGTGCGCTCCGGTCCGGTGCTTGCCGGCGCCTTGCATCTGGCCATTCCTCAACAGGCTCGCGGTGCCCGCGCTTCAGGTTCAATGAACTACGACGAGACGATCGACTACTTGTACCGGCTCCAGTGGCACGGCATTCGGCTCGACCTCGGCCCCGCCGAGCGCCTCCTACACGCCGCCGGGCGGCCCCACGAACGCTACCGCGTGATCCACGTCGGCGGGACGAACGGCAAGGGGTCGACGGCCGCCATGCTGGCGTCGATGCTCGGCGTGGCCGGCTACTCGGTCGGCCTGTACACGTCGCCCCATCTGATCGACTTCACCGAGCGCATCCGGGTGGACGGGCGGCCGATCGGGCGCGATCAGGTCGTCGGGTTGACCGAGGATCTGCGCGCTGTCCTGCCGGCCGACATCGAGCCGACCTTCTTTGAGTTCACCACCGCGATGGCCTTCCTCGCGTTCGCGCGCGCGGGGGTGGACGTAGCGGTGGTGGAGGTGGGGATGGGCGGGCGGCTGGACGCCACCAATGCGGTGCGGCCGCTGGTCTCCGTCATCACCAACGTCGAGGCGGACCACCAGCGCTACCTCGGCGACACCCTCGCCGCGATCGCGGCCGAAAAGGCCGGGATCATCAAGCCGGGGGTGCCGCTCGTGACCGCGGCCGCGCGCCCCGAGTCGCTCGCCGTGTTGAAGGCGAGGGCCGACGACGTGGGCTCGCGTCTGGTGCTCGTGGGGCGCGACGCGCGCGTCGAGGGCGTGTCGCCGGCGTCGTTCGACTACCACGGGGCGTCGCTTCGATTGACCGGCCTCTCGTGTCCCCTGCTGGGGCGGCACCAGATGACCAACGCCGCGACGGCGGTGGCCGCGCTGGAGGCGGCGGGCGAGCGGGGCGTGCGCGTCGACGCGCACGCCGTCCGCGA
>MHEO01000026.1:1510-3164 GCA_001803875.1 Nitrospirae bacterium RIFCSPHIGHO2_01_FULL_66_17
AGTTTCTGCGGGCCGAGCGCGCGCGACGGCCGGGGGCGCGGCTCGTCGTCGTGTTCGGCATTCTCGCGGACAAGGACCTGCGCGGGATCATCGAGCGGGTCGGCCCCCTCGCCGACGAGGTCGTGTTGACCGAACCCGGCTACCACCGCGCGGCCTCCGTGGAGGCCCTGAGGGCGGCGGCCTCGTCGCTGACGATCCCCGTCCGGCTCGTGCCCGATCTGGCCCGCGCGGTCGAGGAGACCGAGGGCCGCCTTACCGCCGACGACTGGTGTGTTGTCACCGGATCGCTGTACACCGTCGGGGAGGTCAAGGCGATCTATCAGGGCAGCGGCCGGCTCTCGGTCCTCCGCGGGTAGGGGGATTGCCGCACGCCCTGACCACCGCGGCCGCTTGTTGGTGCCGTTCAACGCTCCGAGCGTTGCCGGGTTGCCTGCTCGGCGTGCTCGCGCCGGCCGCGCTCTTCGCGCAGACCCCGGACCTCGGCGGCCTCGGCCGCATCGAGCAATCCCTCCGCAATCTGCAGGTCCCGGTCGAGATCTCCGCCGACGAGATGGGCTATTCGCGCGAGCAGGACGCGCTCACGGCGCGCGGGCATATCCGACTGCGTCAGGGTCCGCTGTCGCTGGAGGCCGATGAGGCGATCCTGGACCGCGCGAGCGGGCGAATGACGGTGAGCGGCGGGATCAGCGCCCGGGACGGCGACGACACGCTGACCGCCGACGCGATGGAGCTGGATTTGAACGCCCGGACCGGCGTGCTGACCCACGGCCGGTTGTTCCTGCCGAAGGATCACTACCACGTCACCGGCGAGCGCATCGAGCGGCTGGCCGACCAGCGCTACCGGCTCGAGCGCGCGACGATCACCACGTGCGATTGGGACGAGATCAGGAGGGAGCGGCCGACGTGGCAGGTGCGGGCCCGGCGGATGACGATCGAGCCGGAGCAGTATCTCACCGCGCGCGACGTGGTCTTCGCGGTCCACGACGTGCCCGTCCTGTACCTGCCGTATCTCGTCTGGCCGGTGAAGACCGAGCGGCAAACGGGGCTGCTTCAGCCCCATCTGGCGTACAGCCACTCGGAGGGACTGAAGATCCGGCAGCCGCTCTTCATCACCCTCGGCCCCAGCCAGGACATGACGCTGACCCTCGACGAGCGGACGAAGCGCGGCACCGGCGGAGTGCTGGAATATCGCTACCGCCTCAGCCGGCGATCCTCGGGTGAGGTGACCGCCGACGTCTTCCACGATCGGGTGCCGGGCGAAGGGCGGGTGAAGGGCACGCTGCGCCGGCGTCTCAGCACCGCCCAGATCGTGGACTTCAATGAGCGGTTGCAACTGCGCGTCTGGGGACAGTACGTCAGCGACGACACCCTGTTGAGGGATTTGACCTCGACCACGTCCGAACGCACGCGGCGGACGATCGAGTCCAACCTCTTTCTGACCTATCACGACGCGTACCAGGCCATGACGCTCCTGACCCGCTACACGCGCGAGCTGCTCCAGCCGGTTGACACCGCCGTGCAACTCCTCCCCGCCCTGGACTATCGCCTGACGAGCGCGCGGGCGTGGAGCGCGCCGCTGTTCGTGTCGGTGCAGGCGTCGGCCGTCAATTTCTGGCGGCGGACCGATTTTTCCACCCAGCGCGTCGATCTATTC
>MHEO01000026.1:3173-3298 GCA_001803875.1 Nitrospirae bacterium RIFCSPHIGHO2_01_FULL_66_17
TTGTGGCGGCAGGACGCGCCCCACGGGTTCGTCGTGACGCCGAGGCTTGGCGTCCGCGAGACCCTCTACTCCAAAGACGCGCTGGGCGGGGACCCGGTCCGACGCGAACTCGGGGTCGCGGGCCT
>MHEO01000026.1:3315-11560 GCA_001803875.1 Nitrospirae bacterium RIFCSPHIGHO2_01_FULL_66_17
AGCCTGGTGACCGCGACGCTCACGAACCGGCTGATCGCCCGCGCGGGGGGCAACGACCTGGAACTCGTGTGGGTCCGGTTGACCCAGAGCTATCGTCTGGCGCGCCGCCCGGACGCCGTGTCGGGCGTGATCCCGCCCGCGTGGTCCGCGCTGCGCGGGGAAGCCACGCTCCGCACGGGCACGGCGCTGACCCTGGATGCCGACGTGTTCTACGACCATGACGGCCGCGGGCGGCGGTTCACCACCGTGGACACGGACGTGCGCGTGAACGGCGGTCGGTACTGGGATCTCGCGGTCGGCCATCGCTCCACCCGCGAGGCGACCGACGATCGTCCGCTACCCCAGCGCGGCGATCTCCTCGATCCGCTGTCGCTCGGCGGGGTGATGACGGGCAGCCGCGCCGCGATCGACTATTACATCGCGGAGGCGCGCGCGTATCTGCCCCGCGGCTTCACCCTGGCCCACAAGACCTATTACAACCAGCGAACCGGCAAGTACACCGAGATCGACTACGGTCTGGAGTACCGCGCGCAGTGCTGGAGCCTGACCCTCACCTACACCGATTTCCCCGAAAAGAGCAACGAACTCAGTTTCCTGCTCACCCTGATCGGCGCGACGAGCGTGGATTCGAAAGCGGCGTCGAAACTGTTCGAAAAGCCTGTGCCGTGACGCCACGCGTCCGGACGGACGCGCGGCGGAGCCTGTTCAGGAATGCGCCAGATGCAAGGCGCCGGCGAGCACCCGGACCGGAGCGTACTGTTCCGTACGTGAGGACCGGATGCGCAGCCGGTAACGCAGCAGATGGCCGTTCATGGACAGGCTCTGCCTAATCGCCCACGAGGGCTAACACGCCCGTATAGTTGTGCAGACACTGGCCGTCGGCGGCCGGACCGATTTCGGCGTACGTGAAGAACCCGATCAGCGGCAGGTCCTTGAACCGGGCGCGGATGATGTCGCGGTCCACGTTCGGGCGACCGTACAACGAGGCGCCGCGGCCGCAGCAATTGAAGTAGACGGCGAACCGCGGCGGTCGTCCCGCGCAGACCGTGGCGAGATCGCCCACCATGGCCTCCATGTCGCGGCGCGCGTGCGCGGGATCGCGGACGGTGAACGACACCGCCTGTCCCTCACGCACCGGCGATCCGGCCAGCAGCGATCCCTCCTGGGGATCCACGCCGTGGATGTTGCGCACGTAGTACTCGCCGGGCGCCAGGCGCGTGTGAGAGGGATCGCACGGAAACCCGAGGAAGAAGAGGCCGGCGGCGGACCGGAGGTCGGGCAGCGCCCACTCCTGGGCCAGGCCGGTGAAGACGTCGTAGGCCGGGCGGCCGCTCAACTCGAAGATGACGTGGCCCTCGGCGCGCGTGACCAGAAGCGGTTCGCCGATGGGCCGGCACGCGACCGTGTGCCCGAACGCCCGGTTCAACCCGCCCGAGAACAGCGCGCCGCACACCGCGTCCGAGGCGACCTCGGTGCCGCACCACTGGTAGGTGTGCATCTGGGTCCCGTTTTCCGAGGCCCCGCCGCCGACCACCGGCACCCCCGGCCACGACTGGGAGAGCCCGTCGAGGAACGGACCCGCCTGCAAGGTCATCGTATCCGGGAAGAGCATCAGGAAATCCTGCGACAGGCGGGGGGCCGGCAACATCCGCGCCATGCGCCGGGCCGCTAACCCGCCCTGCCGGCGGAGTGAGCGCACGAGAAAGGGCGTGGCCGTCAGCGTATCGGAGGCGAGCACGAGCACCGCGACGGCCGGTTCGTCTTCCACCTCGCCGTCCGATGTGACGATGCCCATCGCGCTGCAGCCCACCAGGTGGCGCGTTCGCGTGATCTCGGCGATGCGCTCCAGCATGCGCCCGTAGAGCGACGAATGCGGGATGGTGGCGAACACGAGGGCGAAGTCGGCCTGGGCGAGGCCGGCCCGGTCCATGGCGCGGCGCGCGGCGGTCGCCGCCGCGGCGAGGGTGGCCTTTTCGGTCGAGGCGCCGACGCCGACCTTGAACATGCGTTCGTCTCGGGTGAGGGGCCCAGCGCCCGTATCCTAACAGGTCCGCGGGGGCCAAGGCAACGCTGCGCGGAGTTGACGCCGGGGTCCGATCTGTGATAAATAGACCAACTAGTCGGTTTATTATTTTGGGCAGGGGTGGTGGCCGGGATGGGAGACAAGGGCAATCAATCGAGGCGGCGGATCGTCGAGACCGCCCGGGCGTTGTTTCACGCCAAGGGGTACACGAGCACCAGCATGGACGACATCGTGCGGGAGGCCGGGATGACCAAGGGGAGTCTGTATCACTACTTCACGGGGAAGGAGGCCCTGGGGACCGCGGTCGTCGAGCACATGATCGCCGAGCAATGTGCGGCGCCGCAGGGCGCGGGGCCGCGGGATCCGATCCGGGGCGTCGTGGCCATGTTTCGTCGCGCGGAGCGGGAGTTGGCCGACCGCCGGTGCAAGGGGGGCTGCCTGTTCGGCAACCTGGCGCTGGAGGTTTCGGACCTCCACGACGGGCTCCGCCGAACCATCGAGGCAGCGTTCGCGCGCTGGGAACGGCAGGTCGCGCACGCGCTGGAGTCCGGCAAGCGCGACGGCTACTTCACCCCGTCGCTCCAGTCGAAGGCGATGGCGCATTGCATCGTGGCTCTGCTCGAAGGGGGCATCCTGCTCTCCAAGGTGCAGCGCAACACCCGGCCCCTCAAGAGTTGCACGGGCATGGTCGAGCGCCTGCTCGAGGGGTTTCGGACGAGAAAATCCCCCCTCACCCCCCTTTGTCAAAGGGGGGTGAGGGGGATTGGGAGGAGACGATGAGGCTGAAGAATAAAACCGCGATCGTGACCGGGGGCGGGTCGGGGATCGGCGAGGCGATCGCGCGGCGGTTCGCTCAGGAGGGCGCGCGCGTGGCGATGACGGGGCGGCGCAAGGAAGCCTTGGAACGAGTGGCGAAGGCGATCGAGTTGGCCGGTGGGCATGCGCTGGCGCTCCCGGGCAGCGTCACGAACGAGGCGGATGTCCGCCTTGCGGTGGAGGCGACGCTCAGGTCGTTCGGCCGCATCGACGTGCTGGTCAACAACGCGGGCAACCTGTTTCACGCCGGTCCGCTGCACGAGACGACCGACCAGGTGTGGAACGACACGATCGACCTGTTTCTGACGTCGGTCTTTCGGTTCAGCCGCGCCGTGATTCCCCACCTGCTGAAGCAGGGGAGCGGGTCGATCGTCAATATTTCAACCGTGGCGGCGCTCAAGGCGATGCCGGGCTTCCCGGCGCACGCCTACGCCGCGGCCAAGGCGGGGGTGAACATGCTGACCAAAACGATCGCGATCCAGTACGCCACGCAGGGCATCCGGTGCAACGCGATCTGCCCGGCGGGGGTGGACACGCCGGGGGTGGCGAGTCTGACGTCGGATGCCAAGCAGCGGGCGGGATTCGACGCGATGCACCCGGTCGGCCGGATGGGACGGCCCGAGGAGATCGCCCACGCGGCGGTGTACTTCGCGTCCGAGGAGTCCGCGTGGACGACCGGCAGCATCTTGAGCGTCGACGGGGGGGTGACGGCGCAGTGAGGTTCGAACAAACGAAGGGTCAAGAGCGTCTCGCAGCCTCGGCGCGGGGAAGCGCGCCTGTGTTGCGCAGCCCGCTTTGCGGGGAAGGATGGTGAGGATATGCAGTGCGTACGGTGCAACGGTTTGATGGTGCCGGATCGGTTTGCCGATCTGGCGGATGACACCGGCCAGATCGAATTCGGCGGCTGGCGGTGCCTGGTGTGCGGGAACATCGCGGACCCGGTGATCGTGGCGAACCGCCAACGTCCGCCGGCGGCGCGAAAGCCGCTCCGGAAGCGGGCGGTCGCGGCGTAACTCGGCGCCGCGGCCGGCCGTGTGATCTCTCCCGTGTCACCACGTCGGGGCGCGTGGACTGGACAGGAACCCGGGGAGATGGGGTAGAGTGCGGGGACGGGCAGGGTCCTGTCGAGACCACACCACGGAGGGATGACTATGAGCGGAAGGAAAAATGTCGTGTTCGGATTCTTCTATCTCGTGTTGACGGCCGCGTTGGGGCCGTACATGGTCACGCAGTACTTGGGACCGCTGCAACAGGCCGCCCAGGGGTATGCGTCGGCGGTCACCGAACTCAGCCAGGCCGCGCAGGGAGCGGATCCCGCCGAGCTGGCGCGCGTGCAGACTCACGCGATCCTCGCCCTCCACACGCAGTTCGAGGCCGAAGAGCCGATCGAGTCGATCAAGGGCGGGCCGCACGCGCACGGCAACCTCGAAGCGATGTTGAACATCGCCGTCGGGCTCGTCCTGGGATTTCTGGTCATCGGGTCGCTGTTCAAGGAGATCATCAGTTGGCTGTTCATCGGCGGCGCCGTGTTGCACTCCGGCATGCTGTTTTTGGGCGCGGTGTTTGGCCAGGGGTGGGCGTGGGCCGTCCTCAACACGGGGGTCGGTCCGCTGATGTTGTTGGCCGGTCTCGTCCTGGCCGGCGCGGCGAGCGTGAAGGGATTCCGGCCGCAGCCGGCGGCGCGCTGAGCAACGCGGATCATGGCGCACGCAGTGCTCATCGACCGAACCGGGGGACCGGAGGCGCTCACGTGGCGCGAGCATCCCGTTCCGGTTCCCGGGCCCGGCGAGGCACTGGTTCGCCATACGGCGGTCGGTCTGAATTTTATCGACGTGTATCATCGCCGCGGCCTCTATCCGCTGCCGTCGCTGCCGGCCGTGATCGGCCTTGAGGCGGCGGGCCGGGTGGAGGCGGTCGGCCCCGGCGTGACCGAGGTCGTGCCGGGCGATCGCGTCGCCTACGCGGGTGGGCCGACGGGAGCCTACAGCGAGATCCGCGTCATCGCGGTGCACCGGCTCGTGAAGTTGCCGGACGGGATCGACGATCGGCGGGCGGCCGCGATGATGCTCAAGGGGATGACGGCGGAGTACCTCCTCCGGCGGACGTACGCCGTCAAACCCGGCGACGCGATTCTCGTCCACGCGGCGGCCGGCGGCGTGGGGCTGATCGTCTGCCAGTGGGCCAAGACGCTCGGCGCGACCGTGATCGGCACGGTGGGCGCGAAGGACAAGGCGGAGCTGGCGAACACCCACGGCTGCGACCACGTGATCGTGACCGGCGAAGAGGATTTCGTCGCCCGCGTCCGGGAGATCACCGGCAGCGAAGGCGTTTCCGTCGTCTACGACTCGGTCGGCAAAGACACCTTCATGCGCTCGCTCGATTGCCTCAAGCCCCGGGGCCTGATGGTCAGTTTCGGCCAAGCCTCGGGGATGGTTCCGCCGCTGGATATTTCGATCCTGTCCGCGAAAGGGTCGCTGTTCCTGACCCGGCCGACGCTCATGACCTACACCGCGTCGCGCGAGGACCTCATGGCCAGCGCGGCGGCGCTGTTCGACGCGGTGCTGCGCGGCGTCGTCCGCATCGAGGTGCGGCAGACCTATCCGTTGCGGGATGCCGCGCGGGCGCACGCCGACCTCGAGGCGCGCAAGACCACCGGTTCCACGGTCTTGATTCCCTGACCCTCGGTTGCGCTGGCCAGCGGCGTGCCGTCTTGCAATGACCGTGGAGCGTCGCTATACTGGCGGTGCGTTTGGCCCTCGTTCCGCGTGGAGCACGGACCATGGATGTCGAGATCGCCCAGCACTCGGGCTTCTGTTACGGGGTGAAGGAAGCCATCAAGCTCGCGACGGAGACGGCCGAGGCCTCCGACCGTCGGACGGTGACGTTCGGCCCCCTCATTCATAACCCGCAGGAGATCGAGCGCCTCGGCCGCGAGTACGGCATCGAACGGGTGGATGCGCTCGATGGGTTGACCGACGCGAACGTCGTGATCCGCGCGCACGGCGTACCCCCGGAAGAGTTCGAGCGGGCGGCCGTCCAGAACCTCGCGGTGGTGGACGCCACCTGCCGGTTCGTGACCGACGTGCAGAACGCGGCGATCGACTTTTGCCGGAAGGGGTATCCGCTGTACATCGTCGGCGAACCGAAGCACCCGGAGATCGTCGGCATCCTCGGACACGCCCGGCGCGAGCGGCCCGACGCGGAGATCCACGTCGTGGAGACCGTCGACGAATTGATCGCGGCCAACCCGGCGCGCGCCGCGGTCGTGTTTCAGACCACGCACGAGTACGCGAAGTACCGGCGGTTGGAACGCCACATCCGGGAACAGCGGCTGCCGTGGAAGATCAAGAACACGATCTGCGGCGCGACCAAGAGCAACCAGTACGCGGCCGATGAATTGGCCCGCCGGGTGGATGTGATGATCGTGATCGGCGGGAAAAACAGCGGGAACACCCGACGTCTCGTGGAGCTGTGCGCCATGCACGCGCGATCCCACCACGTCGAGACCGTCGCGGAACTGGACCGGGGCTGGTTTGAGGGCGCGACCAAGGTCGGCGTGACGGCCGGCGCATCGACCCCGCAGTGGGTCGTCGACGACGTCGTCACCGCAATCGAATCACTGTAGGAGCCTGTCCA
The DNA here is from genome assembly GCA_001803875.1 of Nitrospirae bacterium RIFCSPHIGHO2_01_FULL_66_17. Classification (GTDB taxonomy): domain Bacteria; phylum Nitrospirota; class Nitrospiria; order 2-01-FULL-66-17; family 2-01-FULL-66-17; genus 2-01-FULL-66-17. The sequence continues at coordinate 9,791 of MHEO01000026.1, forward strand.
TGAAGGGCCATCTCGGGAAGCAGCATTCGTCCGTCACGCTAGAGCTGCGTTGTCGCTTCGGAATCCCTCCTCACGTACGACCCAGTACGCTCCGGCGGGAAGCAGCATTCGTCCGTCACGCTAGAGGGGATTCCTCGCTCCGCCTTGCATCTGACGCATTCCTGAACAGGCTCCGACGTCCCGATACTCGGATACACTTCTAGTATTCACCCCCTCGCGTCATGCGGCGGTTGACATCCAGGACGGCGCTGTTTGCGCTGGTCGCCGCCGGGGTCGTCGGCGCGCTCCTGCTGCTCGTCTCGATCCTCAAGTCCCCCGTGATCTTCGGCCTGCGCGACGACATCAAGCACGCGATCCCCCATCAGGCCGTGCCCGAGGGCGTGGCGAGCCTGAGCGCGGAAGCCTGCGGCGTCTGCCACCGCGAGATCTACGACGAGTGGAAGACGTCGATTCACGCGCAGGCGTTCGACGATCCCCTCTTCCAGGCGTACTGGCGAAAGGACAAACACATTTGGGTCTGCCTGAACTGCCATACCCCGTTGCAAAACCAGCAGCCCGAGGTGATCACCGACTTGCAGGGTGGGCGGATCAACCGTCCGGTAAGCCATCCCAATCCGGACTTTGATCCATCCCTGCAGCGCGAAGGGATCACCTGCGCCGCCTGCCACGTCCGCGACGGCGTGATTCTGGGGCCGTTCGGCGACTCCGTCGCGCCGCACCCCACGCGCTACGATGCCCGATTTCGCAGCACGGAGATCTGTTACACCTGCCACGCCGTGCCGTCGGATCGCTTTCAGTTCTATAACGGCGGGCCGTGCGCCACATTCATGGAGTTCGAGGCGGGGCCGTACAAGGCCAAGGGCTACATCTGCCAGACCTGCCACATGCCGGAGGTGGAGCGCCCCATCGCCGAGGGCGGGCCGGTGCGCAAGGGGCGGCGGCACCTCTGGCGCGGCGGCCACGATCCGGACCAGATCAAACGGGCGCTGACCGTGTCGCTCGCAGCCGACCGGCCGGTGCTGACCGGCGCGCGCCGGACGACCTGGACGCTCACGCTGACCAACAGCGGGGCGGGTCACATGCTTCCCACCGGCGATCCCGACCGGTATCTCCTGGCGGAGTTCGAGGTGGTGGACGCCCAGGGGCGGGTGCGCGCCGGCCAACGGATGACGCTCTCTCGCTCGATTCTCTGGTGGCCCGTGATCTACGAATACGCCGACACGCGCATTCCCCCGCTCGCGAGCCGCGATCTGGCCTTTTCGTACGCTGTCCCGATTCGGGATGAGGGGCTCACGTTGCATGTCCGCGTGTCGTACCACATTCTGACCGAGCGGGCGTACGCGCGCTTGCAGCGCAAGTACGGATTGAGCGTGGAGGTGCCCCACGCCTTCACGTTGTACGAGGAACGTGTGCCCCTCCGCGAGGGCACGCCGCAACGGCAGGCGGCGGCCCGGCCGCCGCGGCCGCGGTGTGCGCCGTCCGGCGAGTGGACCGCATGGTGGGGATGACACGAGGGGAGGACGAATGGGTCACGTGCAGTGCGTGCGGTGCGGGCAGCTCGCGGACGAGATCGCGGTGCCCGTCTGGGGCGGCAAGATCGGCGAGGAGGTCAAGGCCAGGATCTGCGGCGCATGCTGGGCGGCCTGGACCGACCAGCAGACGAAGGTCATCAACGAGTACCGCCTCAACCTGCGCGAGGCGGCGAGCCGGGAGATGCTGACCAGGGAGATGCGGAAGTTTTTGAGCCTGCCGGCGTCGTCGTAGGGCGGG
>MHEO01000026.1:11573-12124 GCA_001803875.1 Nitrospirae bacterium RIFCSPHIGHO2_01_FULL_66_17
CGCGGGGTCAGGCGATCTTTGTGCGGCCGGTGAACCCCGACGCGTAGTCGTGGAAGTACTCGAGCCGCTCCTCGGGGTACCTCCAGCAGTAGTAGCCCTCGCCGTTGTCGAAGTCGACCAGCCAGAGCCCCTTGACCTCGCAACCCAGTCGCATCACGTCCTGCGCCCAGCCCCGCACCACGTCGGCGTATTCGGCCTCCAGCTCCTTCCGGCGCTCGGCGGATTCCTTGACGGCCACGAGCTGCGCTTCCACCACCGCGGCGGCGGAGACGGCGTGATCGGTCAGCGCCGTCACCCGGGGGAAGACGCTCAACGCCTCATCGAGCGTGAAGATTCTGGGTGCGGGGTGTTCGATCGGCATCGCGCGGGGTGGCTCTGTTGACGCAGCACAGCCTACCACGGTCCCTCGCCGGACGGCAAGCGAAACCGCCATGCGGGTTGGAAGTCTGTCCGAGTATTTGGGTGTCGGAGTCGGTCTGCGTATTCGGAAGTTGGAGCCTGTTCAGGAATGGTCAGATGCAAGGCGGAGCGAGGAATCCCCCCGGAGCGTA
>MHEO01000027.1:0-526 GCA_001803875.1 Nitrospirae bacterium RIFCSPHIGHO2_01_FULL_66_17
GTCGGCGCCATCCTGGTGATGGTCAACGTGCTGGCGGTGCGGCACGCGGCCCACGTCGATCTCTCCCAGACGGGCGCGTTCACGCTTGCGCCCCAGACGGTCAAGGTTCTGGATGCGCTTGGCAGGGACGTCAAGGTCACGGGATTTTTTCAGAAGGGAAGCGAGCCGGAGGCCAAGTTCAAGGATCTGCTCGCGACGTACCGCCGCCAGAGTTCCAAGATCGCCGGCGAGGCCATCGACCCCGACACCCATCCCGCCGCCGCCAAGCAATACGGGATCACTCAATATGACACGGTGGTGGTGGAAAGCGGTTCGCAAGAGGCCAGGATCCGGACGGTCAGCGAGCAGGAGCTGACCAACGCGCTGATTCGGGTCGGCAAGGATCGCAAGAAGCGCGTGGTCGTGCTCGACGGCCACGGAGAGCCCGGTCTCTCGGACATGGAGGCGAACGGTTTTTCCCAGGCCGGGGAGGCGTTGGAGCGCCAGGGATTCGAGGTGTCCCCCCTCGTGCTGGCGCAGACCGGCG
>MHEO01000027.1:541-8615 GCA_001803875.1 Nitrospirae bacterium RIFCSPHIGHO2_01_FULL_66_17
CCGCCGCGGTGATCGTGGCCGATCCCCAGAAGCCCCTGCTCCCGGGCGAGATCGAGGCGCTCAGCCGGTATCTCGCCGGCGGCGGACGCCTGCTCCTCCTCGCGGGACCCGATCGACAGGGGGGGCTTGAGGCCCTGGCGTCGTCGTGGGGTGTGAGCTTCCGGAACGACACCGTCATCGATCCGGTGTCCCGGCTGTTCGGCGGAGACTACACCACGCCGGTGATCCGCGCATACGGCCAGCACGAGATCGTCAAGGACTTCCGCTTGGCGACCTTCTTCCCGCTGGCCCAATCGCTCGCGTTCGATCGGTCCAAGGCGGATGCGGTGGAGTACGAGGCGCTCGCGCTGAGCAGCCAGGAAAGCTGGGGCGAGACGCGGATCGTCGGCGGCAAGGCGCGGTTCGATCCGGGACTGGACGCTCGCGGACCGATGGATCTGGCGGCCGCCGTCATGCCGAAGCCTCCCGCGGTTCCGGCCGCGGAGGGCTCGACGCCGCCGGAGCCGGTGGCCGCATGGCGGGCGGTGGTGGTGGGCAACGCACGGTTCGCCACGAACGGTTTTTTCAACATGTCGGGCAACGGCGACTTCTTCGCCGCGGCCGTCAACTGGTTGGCCGAGGAACGCGACCTGATCGCGATCCGGCCCAAGGAAGCCTCCTCCAGCCCCCTCCTGTTGACCGCGGGGCAGCAGCGCCTCGTCTTCTGGATTCCGGTCCTGATCGTTCCCGGGGCCGTCGCCGCGTTTGGCATGGTTGTGTGGCGGCGCCGCCGTCGGTTATAGCTCGGTGAAACGGTACGCGGCCACCCTCGCGCTGCTCGGCCTCGCGGCAGTTTTGGGGCTGTACCTCGTCCTGGTGGAGAACCCCCGCGAGCGCGCCGAGAGCGAACAGCGCGAGCGGGAGAGTCGCGTGGTCGCGCTCGATGAGCGCGAGATCACCGCACTCGATCTCGCGACGGCGAAGGGACGCCTCGTGCTGGAGCGCGGGGAGGGCGAGGCGTGGCGCGTGACCGTTCCGATCAATGCCCCGGCCGATGAGGGGACGGTTCGGCGGATGCTGACCCAGTTGACGACGCTCTCCGTGATCCGTCCCGTGGAGGGGATCGAAGACCTCTCCGCCGTGGGATTGGCCGAGCCGGCGGTGCGCGTGGTGGCCCGGCACGCGAAGGGCGAGACGGCGGTGGCGTTTGGCGCCGACAATCCCACCGGGGCCGGTGTCTACGTCCGGCGGGACGATCAGCAGGTGTTTCTCACCACGGCGGCCGCGAAATCGACGTTCGAACTGACGCTGAGCGACGTCCGGAGGAAGGAGTTTCTCGAGTTCGATCCTCAAGCCGTCACGAAGGTGACGATTACGGCTTCCGGGCGCGCCCTCCGTCTCGATCGACGCGAAGCGGGGTGGGTGCTGGAGGATCCGCCTCGTCCGGCCGATCCCGACAAGGTGGCGTCGCTGTTGAGCCGCCTTCGGGCGCTGCGCGCGACGGCGTTTTTCGACACGCCGGATCAGCGCGCGGCGGTGCGGCTCGATCCGACGGCCCGCGTTCGGATCGAATTGACCGCCGGCGATCGGCCGGTGCGGGTGGCGTTCCACGGCGCGCGCAACGGCGGCTTGTATGCCCTGACCGGCCGCGACGATCTCCATCGCGTGAGCGAGAGTCTGCTCGCGGAGATGCCCCTCGATGTGTCCGCGCTCGGCGGAGAGAGCAAACCGAGCCATTGAAACGGCAAAGCCGTTCATGTTTTCTGGAGGATGTGGGGGTTGATTGCCCCATTCCGGGTGCACCGAAATGTACAGGTTTCCGAAGGGTTGTATCTTTTCAGCCGGTTAGAGTGCATGGCGTTCTGATGGTCCCCCGATTGCACCGTACAGGCCGCATGACCAGTCCAACATGGCATGGCGACCGGCCCCTCCACGGCGTCCCCGTCCTCTTCGCTCGTCGCGCAACGGGCTGGGATTATCACCGGCTGAGCGTGATGATGCTCCCGATGGTGCCGGCGGTGATGCTGGCGTTCGTGGTGCTGGTCATGGAATCCGAAGCGCCCGGGGCCAAGGTGCCCGTCCAGAGCGCGTCGTACTGCTGCGCCGTGACGACGGAGGGGGATGAGGCGGGTGTGTCCGACGAATCAATCCGCGAGGGGCGCGCGACGAGGTCGTCGGGCTTCCGGGTCGTTTATACACGACGCGAATCGCGCGCGATCGAGGTCTCGCGATTTCTACAGGCGCTCAACCCCGAGCTGCGCGAATTGGACCAGCGGCGGCTCAGCGCGCTGTTGGTGCGGCTGGGTGAGCACTACGGATACGATCCGGCGCTGATCGTCGCCGTCATCATGACCGAAAGTTCCTTCGATCCCCGGTCTCGCTCGCACATGGGCGCGTTGGGGTTGATGCAGATTCTTCCCGCGACCGGCCAGTCGCTCGCCATCGAGACGCAGCGTCCGTGGTCGGGGGAGCGCACGCTGTTCGACCCCTACCTGAATCTGAGCCTCGGCGTCCGGTATCTCGCCAAGCTCCAGAAACGGTTCGGGACGCTGGACGTCGCGCTGGTCGCCTACAACTACGGTCCCTCGCGGGTCGACGTGATGCTCCGGCGCGGCGAGCCCCTCCCGACGGAATACACGCGGCGCGTGCTCACCCGGTATCGCGAGTTCCTGGCCCTGCGGGACGCGTCGTCGCTGTAATCGAACGGCGTCCCGCCGTGCGCGACGCGTTTGACACCCCCGAAGTCCTCCACTACACTTAGCCCCGGTTTCCATGGGTCACGCAACCATACCAATTTAGAGTTTCCTGCCGATGAGTGTGTCCAAATCCGGCGCCACGCAGCCGATCGGACGGATATCGCTCCCGCAAGGGGGAACGGTCTTCACCGGGAAGCGATATGCCGCGTCGGCGGTCGATCTGCTGTTTAAAAAGATGAGGGCCAGGACGCCTCCGTTTCACGGCGTGCTGACGGCCGACGCGGACGCGCGGCGCTTCTATCTTGTCGTCGTCGACAACGAACCGTACGCGGCCGGCGAGGAGCAGCGTGGCATTTTCGTGCCGCTCACGCTTCGGGGTCTGTTCACGGCCCTTCAGCACATGCCCTCGGTGGCGTTGACGTTCGGCGCGGCCGACCCGCTGTTCCTCAAGGGCCTTTTGACGGTGATCCAGCAGGCGCCCTCCACCGAAGGGTCTACCGACCTCATGGAGATCGGCGGCGTCGTTGAACACCTCAAAAAGACGCCGAACGACCATCTCCTGGTGGTGGGCCGTGAGTCGGAGATGAGCCTCTTCTATTTCAAGGGCGGACAACTCGTCTTCGGCCATTTCGCCGACCCCACGTTCGAGGCTGCCGACGGCCCCGTCGAAGCGCGGCTGCTGGCCTTCGTTCGCGATCACGCCGGAGGCGGCGCGCTCTCTCTTCACATTTTCCCGACCATGACGGCGCTACCCGCCGAAGACGGCGTGTTCGAGCGGGGAGGCTGGCCCGACGCCTTGGTGGACCATTTCACGCGACCGGTTCCGCACCTTCTCATCGTCGGGTCCGACGGCGGCACCCGTCGCTTTGAGTTGGCGGCCCCGACGGTGACGATGGGGCGCGGCGAGGACAACGACCTCGTCGTTGATGACTCGGCGATTTCACGACGCCATCTCATCTTTCGCCAAGAGGGTGATGGATACTCGGTGGAGGATTGCGGCAGCCGGAACGGCACCCTGTGCAATGGGACGCCGCTGACCAAGGCGTCGCTGGGCCCCGGAGTCGAACTGCAGATCGGCGCCTGCCTGATTCGATTCTTCGGCGCCGGCGCGCCGGTGAACGCCGAGTCGTCGGTTTCCGGCCACGGGGAGGAAACCGCCTGTCGCCCGGCGGCCGTGAGCTTGTCGAAGCCAAGCCCGCCGCCCGCGCCGCCCGCACCCGCATGGGCGCTGGAGATCGCGCGGCCGGACGGCTCGCGCGAGCGTCGGCCGCTCACCGGCGCCCTCACGACGATCGGGCGGACCAAGGCCGATCTGGTGCTGACCGACACGCGCGTGTCTCGACGGCACGGCGAACTCGAAGTCGGGCCCGACGGCGTGGCGTATCGGGACACGGGCAGCACCAACGGCAGCCTCCTGAACGGACGGACCGTGACCAGCACGGTCCTGAAGCCCGGCGATGTGCTCACGCTGGGGGAAACCTCGTTGACGATCCTTCAGGATGCCGCGTGATGGATGCCCTGGCGCTGGCGGAGGCGGTCATGAGCAAGGTGCGCGCCGGGGATCCGACCACGGCGGCGCTCGCCGTGGTCGTCGTCCTCGCCGCGGGCGTCGGGCTGGCGGCGTTGATGCGCGTCGTGGCTCGTCGCTCGCCGCGCGGCGGGGGAAGCCGCGGCGAGCTTCGCCGCGAGGCCAAGGCGCTGCTGGCTCAAGGCGCGTACCTTGAGGCGGGTCGTCTCTACCAGACCCTCGGCGAGCACGACCAGGCCATCGCGCTGTACACGCAAGCCGGGGCCCATCGCGAAATGGGGCAGCTCTTTGAGTACCTGAAGCACTGGGACGCGGCGGCGCAGGCGTACGAAGCGGCCAATGAAATCGAGCGCGCCGCGTCGATGCTCCAGCGCGGGGGCGACGTGTTGCGGGCGGCGGGGCTGCTCAAGCGGGCGGGTAAATCGCTGCCCGCGGCCGAGGCGTTCGAAAAGGCGGGCCAGTTTGCCTCGGCCGCGCGCTTGTTCGAGGAATCGGGGCACCTGAAGCGGGCGGCGGCGTTGTTCGAGAAGGCCGAACAATGGCTCAAGGCCGCGGAATTGTTCGAGCAGGAATACCAGCAGGAGCAGCGCCGCTGGCGGGACCGCGGCGCCCAGCCGCACACGCAGGACGGTCTCGCGAATCTGGCGCTGCAGGCCGGGCGGATGTGGCTGAAGGCCGGGAATCCGGATCGGGCGGCGACCGTGTTCAGCCAGCAGGGGTTTGTGTCCGAGGCGGCCGAGGCGTTTATCCAGGCGGGGGCCGGGCAGAAGGCCGCCGAGTTGTATCTCGGTCAGGGCCAGCACGACAAGGCGGCGCTGCTCTTCGCGCGAATCGGGGATCCGGCGCGACGCGACGCCGCCCTGGCCGAGGCGAAGCTGCAGGCGGGAGACCTTCGCGAGGCGGCGGATCTGCTCGCCGCCTCCAAGCAGTATCGTCGCGCGGCGGAGGTGTATGAGCGCGAGGCGGCGCACGAACGCGCGGCCGAAATGTACGCGGCTGCCGGGGATCTCAAGCGGGCGGGGGAATTGTACCTGGCCGCCGGGTGCGGGGAGAAGGCGGCGCGCGCGCTGGAACAGGAGCACCGGTTCGCGGACGCCGCGCGACTCTATCTCCAACTGGATCAGCCGGAGCGCGCGGCCGCGATGTTTCGCGAAGCCGGCGCCTTGTTCGAGGCGGGTCGGATTTACCGGCAGATGGGCCGCCTCGACGAGGCGATCGAACTGATGCAGCGCGTCGATTCGCAGTCCGACGACTACCGAGAAGCCTCCCTGTCCCTGGGGAAGATTTTCGTGGAGCGCGGCATGCTCAGCGCCGCCAAGGACCGCTACCAAAAACTGCTGGCGACGACAAAGGATGCGCCGAGCGGCGACCCGGAACCCCTCTACGAGTTGGCGGGCATCTGCGAGCAGGAGGCAGATCCCGACGGCGCCCTCCTGCTCTACGAGAAGATCGTGGCCCAGGATTTCAACTACCGGGACGCGAAGGACCGGGCCGCGCGCATCAAGCAGGCTCGGCCCGCGGCCCCGCCGGCGAAACCGCCCGCGAGCGGAAGTCCCTCGGAAGCCCCGCGGTACACGATCCTCAAGCAGATCGGGCAGGGGGGCATGGGGGTGGTGTACCGGGCCGAAGACACGGTGTTGCACCGGATCGTCGCGTACAAGGTTCTGCCGCCCAGCGTCCGGGAGCAGCCCGCGCTGCTGGAGAGCTTTCTCCAGGAGGCGCGGATCGCGGCCTCGATCAATCATCCCAACATCGTGACGATCTACGACACGGGGCGCGACGGGACGGGCGAGGTCTACATCACGATGGAATTCGTGGACGGGATGAGCCTGAAGGAATTACTGGACAAGGTGGGCGCGCTGCCGCTCCCACAATTTTTTTCCATCGCCACGCAAATCTGCAGCGGCCTGGGCTACGCCCACGGGCGGCGCATCATCCACCGCGACATCAAGCCGTCCAACATCATGCTCAGCCGCGACCGGATGGTCAAGATCATGGATTTCGGGCTGGCGAAGATCGTCAACGACGCGCTCGCCGACAAGACCTCGGTCAAGGGGACGCCGCTGTACATGGCGCCCGAGCAGATCCTGGGCATGGAGGTCGACCATCAGTCGGATCTGTACTCCCTGGGATGCACGCTCTACCGGATGGCCACCGGCCGCCTGCCGTTCATCAAAGGCGACCTCTACTATCAACATCTGCACACCGCGCCCACGCCGCCGAAGGACTTAAACCCCAAGCTCCCGCCCGCCCTCAACACCATCATTCTGCGTTGTCTCGAGAAGGACAAGGCCAAGCGGTACGCGCAGGTCGCCGACGTGTTGGCCGACATCGACCAGGTCAAGCTGGCCGCCTGACACGCTCGCGCGCCCTTTCGCGGCGCCCGGTAACGATGGTATACTGGGCTCCCTTTTGAGGAGCCCGGGATGACGCTTGCTTCTGACGCGGTCGTGCTGTTGAGCGGAGGATTGGATTCCGCCGTCACGCTCGCCGTCCTCCGCGCGGACGGTTATGCGGTCCACGCCCTCACGATCGACTACGGTCAGCGGCACGCGGTCGAGATCGAACGCGCCGCGCGCCTCGCCACCCATTACGGCGCGGAGCACCGCGTGGTGTCGCTCGATCTCCGGGCATTCGGCGGATCGGCCCTCACCGCCGGGCTGTCGGTGCCCAAGGACCGGCCGGAGGGCGCGGGCGGCATCCCGATCACCTATGTCCCGGCGCGCAATACGATCTTTCTCTCGCTGGCGCTGGCGTGGGCGGAAGTGCTGGGCGCCGGGGCGATCGCCCTGGGCGTCAACGCGGTGGACTATTCCGGGTACCCGGATTGCCGGCCGGAGTATCTTGCGGCGTTCGAGCGCCTGGCCCGACTGGCGACCCGCGTCGGCGTCGAATCCGGGAGCGCGCCGCGGATCGTCGCGCCGCTGATCGGGCTCACCAAGGCGGACATCGTCCGGCGCGGCGTCGAGCTCGGCGTGCCGTTCGAACTCACGCACAGTTGCTACGATCCGGAGGACGGCGCCGCGTGCGGCCGTTGCGACAGTTGCCGCATCCGCCGGCGCGGCTTCGAGGCCGCGGGCGTGCCCGATCCCATCCCGTACGCCGATCGAGCCGGGGCCGGTCGGCCATGAGTCTGTGAGGAGGCATCCGTGAAAAAACCGCGAAACGTGAGAGAGGCCGAGATCGAGATCGACATCGACATGGAGCGGGGCCGCGAGCTGCGGGACGTGGTCGAGCGGCTGCTGACCCTGCTGGGCGAGGACCCGCAGCGGGACGGCCTCCGCGACACGCCCGAGCGCGTCCGTCACTCGCTGGAGTATTTCACCTCCGGATACCGGCAGGACGTGGACGAGGTGCTGAACGGCGCGCTGTTTCCCATCGACTACAACGAAATGGTGATCGTGCGGGACATCGACTTCTTTTCGCTGTGCGAACACCACCTCCTGCCGTTCTTCGGCAAGTGCCACGTCGCGTATCTGCCGAACCGAAAGATCATCGGCCTGTCGAAGCTGCCGCGGTTGGTGGAGGTCTTCAGCCGTCGGCTGCAGGTGCAGGAGCGCCTGACCTCTCAGATCGCCGAAACCATCCAGGAGCGCATCGACCCGCTGGGCGTGGCGGTCGTCATGGAGGGCCAGCACCTGTGCATGATGATGCGCGGCGTGGAGAAGCAGAACGCGCTCGCCGTGACCAGCGCCATGCTCGGCACGTTCAAGAGCGACTACAAGGCGCGGTCCGAATTCCTCGACCTCATCCATCGCCCCTCCCGGTGACGATGTCCGATCGGCTGATCGTCTCTGGCCTGGCGCTCTTCACCCATTGCGGCGTCACGGCCGAGGAGCGGGCGGTTGGGCAGCGCGTGCTGGTCGACCTC
>MHEO01000027.1:8665-9196 GCA_001803875.1 Nitrospirae bacterium RIFCSPHIGHO2_01_FULL_66_17
GTGGGGAGCGCCGCGCGACACACCCTGCTCGAAGCGTTGGCGATCGATCTGGCGGACGCCGTGCTCGCGCGACCGCGCGTGCGCGAGGTGCGCGTCCGCATCACCAAGCCCCACCCGCCCATCGCGCCCGACGTGGGGGCGTTCAGCGTGGAGCTGACCCGCCGTCCGGAGGCCGCCGGACGCGAACGCGCCTCGACGCCGCGTCCTTAACAATCGGGATTGACTGGACGAGGCCGTATGTCCTATTATTCGATCTGTGAATGATAATCATTCAGATTACGAATTAAATTACCGACCACGCCGCCTTGCCGCGCTGCTGCGGCAGGCGGTCGAGGATCATCCGGTCGTGATTCTGACCGGGGCGCGCCAGGTCGGCAAAAGCACGCTGCTGCGGCATGAAAAGCCGTTTTCGACGTGGCGGTACGTCACTCTGGACGACTTCGACGTCCTCCGCCAGGCCGGGCAAGACCCGGCCGCCTTGTGGGCCGGCGTCGACCGCGTGGTGCTGGACGAGGTTCAGAAGTCACCGTC
>MHEO01000027.1:9205-10397 GCA_001803875.1 Nitrospirae bacterium RIFCSPHIGHO2_01_FULL_66_17
GGCCGTGAAACAGGCGGTGGATCGGCGGCGCCAGGCCGTGCGGTTTGTCCTGTCCGGTTCAGCGAACCTGCTGCTGATGCAGAACGTCAGCGAAACGCTTGCCGGCCGCGCGGTGTACTTCACGCTGTTTCCGATGACGCTGGGCGAGCTCCGCGGCCGTCTCGGACCCGATCTCCTGCTGGCGGCGTTTCGCGGGACGTTCCCGGCTGAGCGGACGATCGACGCCGGCGAATCACCGGCGTCTCACCTGCTGCGAGGATTCATGCCGGCCCTGGCAACCCTCTCCGGCCCCGAGGCCGTTCTCCGTTGGTGGGAGGGATACGTGGCGACCTATCTGGAGCGGGACCTGCGGAGCCTGTCACAGATCGACTCGCTCTCTGATTTCCGGCGCGTGATGGAGGCGTTGGCGCTCCGCAGCGGCCAGATGCTCAACCAGACCGAGGTCTCGCGGGATACTGGCATCAGCCAGCCGACGGTGCACCGGTACCTCAACCTGCTGGAAGCCTCCCACTTGGCGGTCCGCGTGCCGGCGTTGGCGAGGAATCGGACGAAGCGACTCATCAAGACGCCCAAGCTGTATTGGGCGGATCCCGGCCTGGCTTCCTACCTCGCCGGCCACCACCAGGCGGGCGAGTTGGCGGCGTCGCGGGAGGTCGGCGGGATCTTCGAAACCTTGGTCTTGCTCCATCTTCAAGTTGTCGTGCAAACGTGGCTCCCGAGGCCGCGCCTGTTCTATTGGCGCACGACCACGGGCAACGAGGTGGATTTCGTCATCGAGCAGGGACGAAAACTGCTGGCCGTCGAGGTCAAACTCTCCGCGACTCCTCACTATGCCGACGCCGAGGGGTTACGGGCGTTCTGCGAGGACTATCCCGAAGCCGTCGGTGGGCTGCTCATCCACGCGGGGCAAGAGGTCAAGCGTCTGGGAGAGAAGATCGTGGCCGTGCCGTGGCAGCTTCTCGGGTAGGAAGGCGGTTCGCGAAGCAACTACGTTGGCCGACGTGAAATCCGCTATCCGATTCCACGTTGAAACCTTTGGACAAGACATCCTGGAGGGAGAGCCGCCCGTGTTAGAGGCGTTCGTCGCCGAAACGGCGGTGTAATGTCCAAATTCCCCGTCGATGCTCCCAAAGCGCGGGTCGTGAAAGCCTCCTTAAAGCCTAATTGTACGTTGATTCGTTGCGGACCTTGA
>MHEO01000027.1:10613-11368 GCA_001803875.1 Nitrospirae bacterium RIFCSPHIGHO2_01_FULL_66_17
GATACGTCAAGATTTCTTCCCGGCGAATAACTTCCGTCGAAACGTGTCGTAGGGGATGAAATCGACGGCTTCTCGTTGGGCCTTGAGGAGATCGTGTGCGTCTTCGAGGTCTTCGAGATATTCGATCAGGTTCTTGCTGTATTTTTCGCTTGACACGCCGCGCGCATTTCCGGTACGGTGCCGCTCAGTACCCACAGCAAGTCCCCCTCCGACTTGCGCATCAACACGCTGTAACTGAAAACGCTGTAACTGAAACACCTTCCATCAGGGCAAACCACCGGCGACGGTGGGGCGCAAAGCCGCGGATCTTTGGCCGTCGTAGGGGCTTGATTCATCAAGCCCGGATTTCGGTCTCAAGACAGCCGGGCTGCCGAGGTGACAATAGTCGTGTGGGCGATTATTGGCATGTCGGCGGCCCGGCTTTTTATTTCGCACTCTTAATCGCTGCTTTTTGGATACCAAATGGTGGCGGGCCTGTCGACGCGTCGGCTTGATGTGATCAGGAGACGATCATGGAGAAACGGATCATGGAAAGAACGCCTAGGCTGGCCCTGATCTGGTCTGTGATCGCGATCAATCTGGCGGTCCTTCTCCCAGTCTCCGTCAGCTACGCTCAAATTGTCTCCCATCCTATTTAGGAGTCGACCATGGAAGCAAATATTTACCATCGAATGATCGTTTCAGTCTTCGCGATCACAATGCTTCTGGCCGTCGAGAGTAATTCTGCTTTTGCGACTCCGTTTGAAGCCACCTAT
>MHEO01000028.1 GCA_001803875.1 Nitrospirae bacterium RIFCSPHIGHO2_01_FULL_66_17
CCTTGCGCGCGCGGGCGGCGTTGCGGGCATCGACCAGGCCCGCGACCTCGGCGTCGGACAGCGTTCCGCTGACCACCGTTCCGGTCGCTTCGGCCGTCGCGCGCGTGACGAGACCAGGTGCGGCCCCGGTGATCGTTAGCGTGCCCGTGCCAGGTGTGATGTGGATGTGGCCCCGTCGCGTGGCGTGGAAGTCCAACCCGAGAATCCGTCCGTGGTGAATCAACGCGGCCTCGGCCTCCCGAGCCGTGTCCGCGCTCACGCCTTTCCCCAACGCGCGGTTGAATTCTGCTCTCGCGTGGTGAAACACGCCCAGCGCCTGCGCGGTGTTGAGGTCGTCGTCCATCGCGGCGGCACACTGCTCGTCGAACCGCTCCAGCACCGCGCGCGCGATCGGGTTTCCCTCGCCGCGCTCCGACTTGCCCTCCGGCTCGCGCAGCCGGCCGAGCAGATCGTAGAACCCGTCCAGCGCCGCCTTGGCGCCCCGCAGCGCCTCATCCGAAAAGTCGATCGGACTCCGGTAGTGCGTGCCGAGCAGGAGGTAACGCAGCGCCTCGGCCGTCACCGCCCGATCCCAGGGCGACTTCTCCAGGATCTCGCGGATCGTGAAGAAGTTCCCGAGCGACTTGGACATCTTCTCTTCGTTGATCGTCACGAAGCCGTTGTGCACCCAGCAGCGCGCGAACTCGACGCCGGTATAGCCCTCCGACTGGGCGATCTCGTTCTCATGGTGCGGAAACGTGAGGTCCTGGCCGCCGCCGTGCAGGTCGATGGTCCGGCCGAGGTGCGCCATCGCCATCGCGGAGCACTCGATGTGCCAGCCCGGCCGGCCGGGACCCCACGGGCTGTCCCACGTGGGCTCGCCGGGCTTGGACGCCTTCCACAGCGCGAAGTCCAGCGGGTCGCGCTTTTTCTCGTCCACTCTAGCGTGACGCAAGATCGTTGCCTCGCGCTCGACGCGCGCCCCCGCCTGGAGCTGGTCGAGCCGCCGCCGCGACAGCCGCCCGTATGCGGGGAAGCCCGCCACGTGAAAATACACGTCGCCGCCTTCGGCGTACGCCATCCCCTTGTCGACCAGGCCGGCGATCAGCGCGAGCATGTCGGGGATGTGGTCGGTGGCCTTGGGCTCGACCGTCGCGCGGCGGACGCCCAGCGCGTCCATGTCGCGCTCGTATTCCGCGATGAACCGTTCGGCCACCTCGCGCCAGCCGATCCCGTCCCGCGCGGCGCGCGCGATGATCTTGTCGTCGATGTCGGTGAAGTTGCGGACGTAGGTGACGATCAGGCCCTTGGACTCCAGATACCGGCGCAGCACGTCGAAGACGATCGCGCTCCGCGCGTGGCCGATGTGGCAGAGGTCGTACACGGTCACGCCGCACACGTACATGCCGACGTGCCCCGGCGTCCGCGGCCGGACCGGCGCCTTGGCGCCGGTCATCGTGTTGTAGAGTCGAAGCGAGAGGTCGGGGGACGGTCGCCCGCTCATCGCGCGGCGTCCCGAACGGCCGGATCAGGCGGCGTCCCGCGGTCGGTCCGCCACCCGTAACTCCCGATGAGCGGCACGAACGCGCAGTCGGTCAACGGCATCACGTGGAGGGCGCCGCCCCGCTTCACCACCCGCTGCAGGCGCTGGCCGTTCCGGTCGCCGACCGGCGCGACCAGCCGTCCGCCCTCCTTGAGTTGGGCGATCAGCGGTTCCGGCACCGCCGGGGAACCCGCCGTGACCATGATCGCGTCGAACGGCGCCTCCTCGGGCCAGCCGAAGGTCCCGTCGAAGTGCTTGATCACCACGTCGTACACCTTCAGGCGGTCGAACGTCGCCCGCGCGCGATCCGCCAGCCCCTTCACGCGCTCGACGGTGAAGACCCGGGCCGCGAGCCGCGCAAGGATCGCCGCCTGGTACCCCGACCCCGTGCCCACCTCGAGGACGCGCTCGGCGCCGGTCAATCCCAGGGCCTGACTCATCAACGCCACGATGTACGGCTGCGAAATGGTCTGGCGCTCGCCGATCGGCAGCGCGCGGTCTTCGTACGCGCGATCCGCCAGCGCCGACTCCACGAACAGGTGGCGGGGCACCGCGCCCATCGCGTCCAGGACGCGCGGGTCGGTGATCCCCCGCGGCGCGAGCTGCTCCTCGACCATCGTCCGCCGCCGGCCCTCGTGGGATGTCGCCGCGGTGTCCGTTCTAGCGTGACGCAAGATCGTGGCCTCGCGCACCCCCCGAGGGGTTCACCCTCGCGACCGCCCGCCCGGCGGAGACAGGCGGGCTTCCCACGCCGCGAGCGCGTCCAAGGCGCCGTAATTGGTGAGATCGAGGTGCACCGGGGTGACCGAGACGTAGCCCGCGTGGACCGCGCCGAAATCGGTCCCCTCAACGTCGGCGCCGAAATCCCGGTTGCCGCCGATCCAGTAGTACTTCCGCCCGCGAGGGTCCACGTTCTCGATGATCGCGTTGGCGTCGTAGGAGCGGCGCCCGAGGCGGGTGATCTTCACCCCGCGCACCTCCGAGGGGTCGAGGTCGGGCACGTTCACGTTCAGCAGGGTGTCGCGGGGCAGCCCGTGTTCGAGGACCAGTGCGGCAAGCCGCGCCGCGACGTCGGCCGCCGCGTCAAAGCGAAACGCGCCGTCCCCGGCCTGGGAGATGGCGATCGACGGGATCCCGAGCAGGGTGCCCTCCATCGCGGCCGAGACCGTGCCCGAGTAGGTCACGTCGTCGGCGAGGTTCTCCCCCTTGTTGATGCCCGACACGATCAGCGCGGGGCGCTCCTTCATGATCGTGATGACGCCCA
This sequence comes from Nitrospirae bacterium RIFCSPHIGHO2_01_FULL_66_17, assembly GCA_001803875.1. Classification (GTDB taxonomy): domain Bacteria; phylum Nitrospirota; class Nitrospiria; order 2-01-FULL-66-17; family 2-01-FULL-66-17; genus 2-01-FULL-66-17. Next base: position 2,787 of record MHEO01000028.1, read on the forward strand.
GGTTGATGCAGTCGGTCGGCGTGCCGCTCGTGCTGAAGACGTCGTCGGCCAGACGGGTGACGCGCAGCGGTTTGTGCAGCGTGATCGCGTGGCTTGCCGCGTTCTGCTCGCCGTCGGGCGCAACCACGATCACCTCCCCCAGCGCCCGCAGCGCGTGGGCCAGCCGCTTGATCCCTTCGGAGTGGACGCCGTCGTCGTTGGAGACGAGGATTTTGGGTTTGGAGGTCATGAAAAGAAACAGGCGTAGCGTGGCTACGCCCAGGTTAAACGGCTACGTTTCTCCATACCAGATCTACGGCCAAATATCTCCGAGCCTCGGGCCGGGACACCGGCCCTGCGTTCGGCTCAGCAAGCTCGGATTGGTCGGGGCGACTGGATTTGAACCAGCGACCACTCGCACCCCAAGCGAGTGCGCTACCAGGCTGCGCTACGCCCCGACTGAATCCGGCCTTGCCCCGTCCGTGGCCTCCGTACCCCCCCGGGGCGAGGGCGGAGCCTCGAACGCCTTGAGATCGTCTAGGATGGCCTGCAGTTGACCCTTGATCGCGCCGATCACCTGCTTCGGCGGCGCGTGCTGCTCCCGTTCGCGCCGGGCGCGGCCACGCAACTGCTGTTTGGCACCCATGATGGTGTACTTCTGTTCGTAGAGCATCCGCTTGATGGTCAGGACCAGATCGACGTCCTGCGCCGTGTACACCCGCTGACCACCCGCGCTCTTGCGCGGGTGGAGAAACGGGAATTCGGTCTCCCAGTAACGCAGGACGTACGCCTCGAGACCCGTCATCCGGCTGACTTCGCCGATCTTGTAAAACATTTTCTCCGGCGCGGTCATGGCGCGTCCACCTGCTCGGCCGTCTCCTCCGGCGGCGCGGGCATCTCGCCGGGCTGCGCGTCGCTGACGAACCGCTTGAACACCTGGCTTGGCCGGAACGTGACCACCTTGCGCGGCGTGATGCCGATCTCCTCGCCGGTCTTGGGGTTTCGGCCCTTGCGGGCGCGCTTGTGGCGGACCACGAAGTTGCCGAACCCCGCGATCTTGACGGTTTCCCCCTTTTGCAGGACCGCCTTGATGGAATCCAGCATCAGCTCGAGAAGATCGGACGCATCCTTCTTCGGGATGCCGACCTTCTCGCACACTTCGTTGGCGATGTCCGCCTTTCTCATGCGCCGCTCACGATCCCGCCAGCTCCGTGTCGCTCCCGCCCCGGCATCTCCAGCGCCACCCTACTGAAATCCTCCGGTAAAGTCAAGCAAAATCAACTGGTTTGGCTTCGTCGGCCCGCGCGCCGCGACAGACGGTACTCGATGCTGTCCACCAACGCCTGCCAACTGGCCTCGATGATGTTGGTCGAGACGCCGACGGTGCCCCATGTGCCGGTCTGGTCGCCGGATTCGATGAGCACGCGCACCCGGGAGGCGGTGCCGTCCTGCGCCGCCAGGACCCGGACCTTGTAATCGATGAGACGGACGTCCTTGAGCTGCGGGTAGAACCCTTCGAGCGCCTTGCGGAGCGCGTGGTCGAGGGCGTTGACGGGCCCCGCGCCGACGGACGCGGTGTGCTCGACCGCCTGCCCCACGCGGAGCATGATCGTCGCCTCGCACAGCGGCTCCTCGGCCTCCCGGCGCTTCTCCACGATCACCCGAAAGCCGATCAGGTCGAAGAAGCGGCGGTGGGTGCCGAGCGCCTTGCGCATCAGCAGCTCGAACGACCCCTCCGCGCCCTCGAACTGATACCCCTGCCGCTCGAGCTCTTTCAACTCCGTGAGGATCCCCTGAAGGCGCGGGTCGGACGCGTCCAGATCCAGGCCGTACTCGGCCGCCTTCTCGAGCAGGCTGCCCTTGCCCGCCGCGTCGGACACCAGGATGCGCCGCCGGTTGCCCACGACCTCGGGCGGCACGTGCTCGTAGGTTTCAGGCTTCTTGCGGACCGCGTGGACGTGGATGCCGCCCTTGTGGGCAAACGCGCTCTCGCCGACGTACGGCTGGCGCTTGTGGGAGGGCAGGTTGGCGATCTCGAACACGAAGCGCGCCGTCTCGGTCAGGTGCCGGAGCTGCGTCTCGCTGAGGACCGGGCGGTTCATCTTCAACGCGAGGTTGGCGATCAGGGAGCAGAGGTTCGCGTTGCCGCACCGCTCCCCGAAGCCGTTGATCGTCCCCTGGACCTGCACGACGCCCTCCTCGACCGCCACCAGGGAATTCGCGACCGCGACGTCGCCGTCGTTGTGGGCGTGGATGCCGAGCGGAACATCGATGCGGTCGGCGACCGTGCGGACGATCTCCCGCACCTCCCACGGCATCGCGCCGCCGTTGGTGTCGCACAGCGCGATCCGGTCCGCCCCCTCGGCCTGGGCACGCTCCAGCGTCTCCAGCGCATAGTCGGGATTGGTCTTGTAGCCGTCGAAAAAGTGCTCGGCGTCGTAGACCACCATGCGCCGCTTGGATTTCAAGTACGCCACCGAGTCGCCGATCAATTCGAGATTCTTCTTAAGCGAGATGCCCAGCGCCTCGGTCACGTGCAGGTCCCAACTCTTGCCGAAGATCGTGATGACGGGGGTGTGCGCATCGAGCAGCGCCTGCAGCGACGGGTCCTCCTGAACAGCGTGGCTCGCCTTCCGGGTGGCCCCGAACGCCGCGATCCGGGCGTGCTTGAGCGGGAGCTTCCGGACCTCCTTGAAAAACTCGGCGTCCTTGGGGTTCGCGCCCGGCCACCCGCCCTCGATGTAGGGGATCCCCAGTTCGTCGAGCTTCCGGACGATGCGGAGCTTGTCCTCGACCGAGAACGCGATGTCCTCGGCCTGCGCCCCATCGCGCAGCGTCGTGTCGTACAGCTCGATCACCGGCGCTTTGTTCACGCGGGGGTTCCCAATTCAAATGCCTCGTGCAGCGCGCGCACGGCCAGTTCCGTGTACTTCGCGTCCACCACGCAGGAAATCTTGATCTCGCTGGTGGAGATCATCATGATGTTGATGCCCTCGCGCGCCAGCGTCTCGAACATGGTCGCGGCCACGCCCGAGTGCGACCGCATGCCGACGCCCACGATCGAAACCTTGGCGATGTCTTCGGTGAGCTGCACATCGTTGGCGCCGATCTCCCGGACCAGCGTCGAGACGAGGCTCACCGCCTTCTTGGCGTCCGCCCGGGGCACGGTGAACGAGATGTCGGTCAGCCCTTCCTGGCTGATGTTCTGGATGATCATGTCGACAATGATGTCTTCCTTGGCGATGCCGCCGAAGAGTCGGGCCGCGATGCCGGGGCGGTCGGGCACACCCAGCAGGGTGATCTTGGCCTGGTTGCGGTCGTAGGTCACCCCCGATACCACGACCTGTTCCATGTCACGGTCCTCCTTTGTCACCAGGGTGCCGGTCGGCGCGTCGGTGAAGCTCGACAGCACCCGAACGGGCACGAGGTACTTCATCGCGAACTCGACCGACCGCGTCTGCAGAACCTTGGCCCCCAGACTGGCCATCTCCAGCATCTCCTCGTACGAGATCTTGTCCAGCCTCGACGCGGTCGGCACGATGTTGGGGTCGGTGGTGTAGACCCCGTCCACGTCGGTGTAGATGTCGCAGCGGTCCGCCTTGAGCGCCGCGGCCAGCGCGACCGCGGTGGTGTCGGAGCCGCCCCGGCCGAGCGTCGTCACGTCCGACTTTTCGTTGATCCCCTGAAACCCCGCCACGACCGGGATCACGTCCTCGGCCAGCGCGTCCCGGACGCGGTCGGCCGCCACCCGCTCGATCCGGGCCCTGGTGTGGACATCGTCGGTCACAATCCCCACCTGGCGCCCGGTGAACGACCGCGCGGCATAGCCCCGCTCGCGCAGCGCCATCGCGAGCAGCGCGATCGTCACCCGCTCGCCAGTGGACAGCAGGAGATCGAGCTCGCGCTCGTCGGGTTTCGGGCTCACCCGGTGCGCCAGGGCGAGCAGCCGATCGGTCTCCCCGCTCATCGCCGAGAGGACGACCACGACCTGGTCGCCCGCCTTCCGCGTCCGGATGACCCGCTCGGCCACGGCCTGAATCCGCTCCGGGCTGGCCACCGAGGTCCCGCCGTATTTCTGGACGATTAATGCCATGCGATTCGCCCGTAGGGGCGGCCCGGTGGGTCGCCCTGTTGACCCCGTCAACAGAACCAAAACCGGGCGAGGCAACGCCCCGCCCCTACGATTCCTTCAGGAAATACTCCATCAGCCGGTGCCCCTCGGCGATCATCTTCCCCCCGGCCCTGGCCGCCGTCTCGCCGAAGGCGGTCACCGATCCGGCCGTCGGCAGCGCCGCGCCGCCGCGCTGGTGCAGGAGATAGGGGACGGGGTCCGGCGCGTGCGACCGCGTCAACACCGGCGCGAGATGATCGCACAGGACCAGCAGGCGACACGCGGACTCGGACGCGGTCGCCGCGACGATCCGCCCCACCACCCGGGCGTCGAAGTCCTCGATCGCGCGGATCTTCGCCTCCAGGTCGCCGTTGTGGCTCGCCTCGTCGGGCGCCTCGACGTGCACGACCACGAGGTCGTGGGTCTTGAGCGCCCCGACCGCGGCGTCGACTTTGCCCTCGTAATCGGTATCGAGGTACCCGGTGGCGCCGGGGACGTGGATCACGTCGAACCCCACCGCCAGCGCCAGCCCCTTCATGAGGTCCACCGCCGCGATCATCGCGCCCCGCTTGCCGAAGCGCTCGGCGAACGGCTCGAGGGCGGCGGCCTTGCCCTGCCCCCAGATCCAGATGCCGTTCGCGGGCTTGAGGCCCTGCTCGATCCGGTCCTCGTTGATGGGATGAGGCGACAGGACCACCGCGGCGCTCTCCATCACCTTGCGCAGCATGTCGGCCCCGTCCCCGGTCGGCAGGCCGCCGACCACCGGCTTGCCCGAGAGATCGAACGGCGGGGTGCACACCACCCGCGACTTCCCCCCGATCCAGACCATCAGGTGGCGATAGCCCACCCCGGCGTAGAATTGCAGGAACTCGGTCGCGAGCTGGTCGTTCAGCTCCTGGATCAGATCGCGGGAGTCAGCCGAGCCGATGTGTCCCGCGCTGGGATCCTCCAGGACGACGTGGGGGCTTAACCGCTCGATATCATACCCGTGCTGGTCGTCCTTCAGGGTGACGAGGTTGCACCGGAAGACGATGTCGTCCTTCCCGACCTGCACGCCGAGGCTCGCGGCCTCCAGCGCCGCGCGCCCCAGCTGTGGATACTTCTTCGGGTCGTACCCGAAAATGGCGAGGTTGGTGACCTCGCTGGTGGGCGGACAGCCGGGCGGCGTCGTCCGCACCAACCCCACCTCGCCCTGGCGCGCGAGCGCGTCCAGGTTCGGCGTTTTCGCCGCCTCCAGCGGCGTCCGGTGATCGAGCTGCGGAATCGGCACGTCCGCCATGCCGTCGGCCAACAACACCACGTATTTCACGGCTCCCCCCCCACGCTCCTAGTCGCCTGTCCGAGTCATCAACCGTGTGAGCCTGTTCTTACCCCGCAAAGCGGGCCGCGAAACGAGCGCCTGGCCCCCCGGCGCGAGGCTTCGCAAGGTTTGCAGGAATGCACCGGAAGCGCAGCGACAACGCAGCTCTAGCGTGACGGACGAATGCTGCTTCCCGAGATGACCGTTCATGGACAGGCTCCTAATAGCCCAGGACCTTTACGACGTCTTCCAGCGACGCCTTGATCGTGGTCGGCTTCTGCGACACGGTCATCGCCATGTCGGCGTCCTTCAAGCCGTGGCCGGTGAGCGTGCAGACCACGGTCTCGCCGCCCTGGAAGTACCCCGCCTTGGTCAGTTTGATCACGCCCGCCACCGAGGCCGCCGACGCCGGCTCGCAAAAGACCCCTTCCAGCCCCGCGACCATGCGGTACGCCTCGACGATCTCGTCGTCGGTCACCAGGTTGATCTCGCCCTTGGATTCGCTCG
>MHEO01000029.1:0-5052 GCA_001803875.1 Nitrospirae bacterium RIFCSPHIGHO2_01_FULL_66_17
ATCCGGCGGCGCCGGCGGCGCCGTCGCAGGACGGGCCCCCACGATGACCACGACACCGGTTCAGCCCCCCGTGTACACCCAGAAAAAGCTGCCGCTGCTGCGGACCGAAGAGCTCATGCTCAACATGGGGCCGCAGCACCCGAGCACCCACGGCGTGCTCAAGGTGGTCCTCGAACTCGAGGGCGAGCGGATCATGAAGGCGACCCCGGTGATGGGCTTTCTGCATCGGGGCGTCGAGAAGCTCGCCGAGGACGGGACGTACCACCAGTTCATCCCGCACACCGACCGGCTCGACTACGTCTGCGCGATGTACAACAACTTCGCGTACGTCCGGGCGGTCGAGAAGCTGCTCGATCTGAAGGTGCCCGAGCGGTCGGAGTATCTGCGGACGATCGTGGCCGAGGTCCAGCGCATCATCGGGCACCTGTTCTGGCTCGGCACGCAGGCGCTCGACATCGGCGCGATGACCGTCTTCTTTTACACGTTTCGGGAGCGGGAACACCTGCTCGACTGGTTCGACCAGCTTTGCGGCGCGCGGTTGACGACGAGCTGGTACCGGATCGGCGGGGTGGAACGCGACGTCCCCCAGGACCTCATCGACCAGCTCCGCCGCTTCTTCAAGGACTTCCCTCCGAAGATCGAGGAATACAACGTCCTCCTGGAGAAAAACCGGATCTGGATTGCGCGGACGAAGGGGATCGCGGTGATCTCGGCCGAGGACGCGTTGAGCTTCGGATTGTCCGGCCCGACCCTGCGCGGCTCGGGGGTCGAGTACGACGTGCGCAAGGCCGAGCCGTACGGCGCGTACGGCGAGGTCGAGTGGAGCGTGCCGATCGGCGTGAACGGCGATACGTACGACCGGTACTGGATCCGGATCGAGGAACTCAGGGAGAGCAGCAGGATCATCACGCAGTGCCTGGACAAGCTGCCCGAAGGGCCGATCATGGCCGACGTCCCGCAGATCGTGGCGCCGACCAAGGACCGCGTGTTCACCAACCTCGAGAGCATGATCATGCAGTTCAAGTTCTTTTCCGTGGGCTTCCCGATGCCCAAGGGGGAGATCTACTGCGGTACCGAAGCCCACAAGGGCGAGCTGGGCTTCTACATCGTCAGTAACGGCGAGGGCAAACCCTACCGCCTGAAGATCCGCGCGCCGTCCTTCATCCACATGGGCGCGTTCGACCACATGTCGCGGGGGTACATGATCGCCGACATCGTCACGATTTTTGGAACGTACGACATTGTGATGGGCGAGTGCGACCGATGAGCCTGTCCATGAACGGCCATCTGCGGCGTTGCCGCTGCGGGAATCCCTCCTCACGTACGACACAGTACGCTCCGGGGGGTTCCCTTGCGGCGCCTTGCATCTGGCCATTCCTGAACAGGCTCAGCAACACGAGTTCAAAATGAGCGACGAGTTAATTTCGATTGTCGACGAGAAGGCGACCGTCGAGTTGACCATCGACGATGAGAAGGTCGCCGTGCCCGAAGGCACGTCGATCTACGACGCGGTCATCGGGATGGGCAAGACCATCCCGAGCATGTGCTACCACTACACCTTCAACCCCTTCGGGTCCTGCGGCGTGTGCCTCGTCGAGGTCGAGGGCAAGAAGGCGCCGGTGCGCTCGTGCACGTCGCCGGTCGCGGCGGGGATGATCGTCCGCGTCGACACCAAGACGATGTTCGACGCGCGCAAGAAAGCGGTGGAAAAGCACCTGCAGACCCACCCGCTCGACTGCCCCGTGTGCGACGCCGACGGCCACTGCGAGCTCCAGGACATGAGCTTCAACTTCGGGATCACCCAGATCGGCGAGGTCAAGCAAAAGGGCCTGCCCGAGGATCGGCGCAGCGCTGTGCTCGACTTCAACATGAACCGCTGCATCCTGTGCGCGCAGTGCATCAACATCTGCAAGGAAGTCGTGATGGTCGACGCCCTCCAGTTCTTCAAGAAGGGCGGTTTCACGCACGTGGTGGCCAAGGGCGACACCGCGCTGGCGTGCGAGTTCTGCGGCGACTGCCTGGCGGTCTGCCCGGTGGGCGCGATCACGAACAAGTTCTCCAAGTACCTCTACAAGCCGTGGCAGCTCACGAAGACCGTGACGGCATGCAACTACTGTGCGGACGGCTGCCAGATGCGGGTGGAGGTGACGGATGACGCCGTCGTGCGCGTGACCTCGCTCCTGTCGTGGAAGGACAAGTGGGACGACCACGCGGCGACGGCCGACGGCCACGGCGGCCTGTGCGTGAAGGGCCGGTTCGGCTTCGCGTATATCAACAGCTCGGAGCGGCTCAAGAAGCCGTTGATCCGCAGGAACGGCGCGCCGGCGGAGGCGTCGTGGTTCGAGGCGACGGCCGAGGTTGCCAAGCGATTGAAAGCGATCAAGGCGGCGCACGGCCCGGACGCGATCGCGGGGCTGATCACCGCGCGCTGTACGAACGAGGACCTGTACGCGTTCCAGAAGTTCATGCGGCAGACGGTGGGCACCAACCAGCTCGATTCGAGCGCGCGATACGGCCACGCGAGCTACGTCGCCGCGATGGAGCACGCGCTGGGCGCGGGGCAACCGACCGTCTCGTTCCAGGATGTCACGTTCGCCAACGCGATCCTGGTGGTGGGGTCCGATGTGACGGAGACCAACCCCATCCTCGCGCTGCGCATCAAGGACGGGCTGAGGAACTACCACGCCCAGGTGATCGTGGCGCACCCCGTGCGGACCAACCTCGCCAAGCTTGCGCCGTTCCCGTACGCGATCCATGTGGGTTCGGAGGGCGCGTTCGTTCAGGGGATGACCAAGGCGGTCATCGAAGAGAAGCTCGTTCCGCAACGGGTTGCGGCCGAATACGCGACCGCCATCGCTGCGCTCAGGGCGGCCGTGGCGAGCCTCTCGTGGGAGGGACTGGCGTCGGCCACGGGTCTGTCGCGCGAGGCGTTCACCGAGGCCGCGAGGGCGTTCGTCGCGGGCGAGCGCCGTGTGATCGTCCTGGGCGAGCAGATCGTCAACCGCCCGGACGGCTACGCCAACGTCCTGCGAATCGCCGACTTGATGCTGGCCACGGGCATGATTGGCCAACCCGGCTCGGGGGTGATCCGCCCGTGCGAGGAGAACAACGAACGCGGCGCCGTGGCCGCGGGCGCGATGGCCGATCGACTGCCCGGCGGGTTTCGGTACGATGATCCCGCCGCGCGGGCCCGCGTGGCCTCCGCGTGGGGCGGCTCGCTGCCGTCAGGCGGCACGACGCTGGCGGACATGCTGGACGGCATCCGCACGGGCCGGATCAAAGCGCTCTACGCGATCGGCGAGAATCCGCTCGGCACGCTGCCGGCGAGCGCGGGCGTGCGCGAGGCGTTGTCCCGGCTCGATCTGCTCGTCACGCAGGATGCGTTCCTGACCGACACCGGCGCGATGGCGCATGTGGTCCTGCCGGCGGCGCTCGCGGCCGAGAAGGACGGGACGTTCCTGGACGGCCACGGCCGGCTCCAACCCGTCGTCCGCGCCCTCGACGCGAAGGGCGAAGCCCGTCCCGATTGGGCGATCGTCGCCGAGATCGCGCAACTGATGGGCGCGCCGCTGGATTACACCGACGCCGGGGAGATCCGGCGCGACCTGCTGCAAATCGCGCCCGCGGTGTTCGAGGCCGGCGCCGTTGCCCTGCGCGACGGTTTCGCGGGCGAGGTCGCGTCGCGCTACGCGCAACCGGCGGTGGCGGCCGAGCCCTCGTCCAGCGGCTATCCGTTCGAGCTGTCGTTGTACCAGGTGCTGTATCACTCCGGGAAGATGTCGACGCGGGACAAGGGGTTGCTGGAGATCGACGCGAAGAACCGGCTGCAGATCGCCGCGAAAGACGGCGAGGTGCTTGGGTTGGCCTCGGGCGATCGCGCGAAAGTGTCGTCGCCGCTGGGGTCGGTCGAGGTCGGCGTGGAGGTGAACCTTGATCTCCCCACCGGGATGTGCCGGTTCCCCGAACATTTCAACGATCCGCCGGTGAAGGATCTGTTGCCGATGCGGGTGGACCCGGTTAGCAAGGCGCCGGCGTTCAAGGCCGGGCGGGTGAGGATCGAGAAGGTCGCCCCATGACGCTCAAAGAGCTGTTCGACAAGGCGGTGATGCGGGAGATCCTGGACGGGTTGCAGACCACGTTCAAGCACCTGTTCGTCAAGCCCGTCACGTTCCAGTACCCGCACGAGAAGCGCGCGATCCCCGACGCGCACCGCGGGGCGTTGTGCCTGTTGCGCTACGACGACGGGGCCGAGCGGTGCGTGGGGTGCGACCTCTGCGAGGCGGCGTGCCCCTCGCGCTGCATCAAGGTGGTCAGCGAAGAGGACCCCGAGACGCCGCTCCGCCGGATCGCCACCGAGTTCTACATCGACATCACCAAGTGCGTGTTTTGCGGGTTTTGCGTCGAGGCGTGTCCCGTCAACGCGCTGGCCATGACGAAGATGTACGAGTACTCGACCGCCAACAAGCGCGACCTGATGTTCGACAAGGCGAAGCTCTACCAGATCGGCGATCAGATGCTGGCCGACGCCAAGAAGTACCTCGTCGTCCACAACCAGGAATTGAACGACGAGGCTGCCATGCAGTATCGGTACAAGTTCCCCTACGCGCCGGCGAAGAAGGGATGAGCGCAGTCTTCTTCTATTACTTCGCGGCGGTCTCGATCATCAGCGGCGTCCTCACCGTGGCGTTTCGCAGCCCCGTCCACTGCGGCCTCGCGCTCGTCACCCTGCTGCTGCACATCGCGGGGTTCTTCATTCTCCTCAACGCGGAGTTCATCGCGGCGGTCCAGGTGATCGTCTACGCGGGCGCGATCCTGGTCTTGTACCTCTTCGTCATCATGCTGCTCAACCTGAAAACCGAGGAGCGGGTGTTCCATAAGCGCTATGCCGTGATCGGCCTCGTGGCGCTCGCGATCGTGGGGCAGGTCGCGATCCTGGTGCTCCGCTCCCCCTACGCGGGCGCGCCCGGGGAGGCCACGCAGGCGCTGGTCCTCTCGGTGGGCCACACCCGCGCGCTGGGCATCACGATCTTCCGGGATTACCTGCTGCCGTTC
>MHEO01000029.1:5078-5144 GCA_001803875.1 Nitrospirae bacterium RIFCSPHIGHO2_01_FULL_66_17
CGCCATCATCGGCGCGATCGTGCTGGTCAAGACGCCGGCCATGCAGGAGCGGCGGGCGCAGGCGGG
>MHEO01000029.1:5165-14171 GCA_001803875.1 Nitrospirae bacterium RIFCSPHIGHO2_01_FULL_66_17
ACGGGCGTCGGCGACGGGCTCGGGGGGCGCGGGCACTGACGTGATCACGCTCACCCACTACCTGGTCGTCAGCACCGTCCTGTTCGCCATCGGCCTCATCGGAGTGCTGATCCGCCGGAACTTCATCATCGTCCTGATGTCGATCGAGATCATGCTCAACGCCGCCAACCTCAACCTCGTCGCGTTCTCCCATTACCTCGACTCGCTCACCGGCCAGATCGTCGCGCTTTTCGTGATCGCGATCGCCGCGGGCGAAGCCGCGGTCGGCCTCGCGATCATCGTCGTGATCTTCCGCGGCAAGCTCGCCACCAACGTGGACCAGATCAACCTGCTGAAATGGTGAGGCTGACTTTCGTCAACACCGGAAATCCCCCCATCCCCCCTTTTTCAAAGGGGGGTAGAAGCGGGGAGGTTCCCCATCTCTTTTTGAACCCTTCTTTTGTCCCCCCTTTGGAAAAGGGGGGCGAGGGGGGATTTGCCTTCGGAACCTAACATGCTCTCCGTCGTCCTCATCCCGCTCCTGCCCCTGTTGGCCGTCCTGATCAACGGGATCTTCGGGCGCAAATACCTCAAAGAGTCTTCGCACTACTTCGCAGTCGGGTCGGTCGCGATCTCGTTCGTCCTCTCGGTCTCGCTGCTTGTCCGGATGCTGTCGGGCGCGTCGCCGATCACGGTCAACCTGTACTCGTGGATCTTCGGGGGCGGATTCGACGTCCACATCGGATTTCTGATCGACCCGCTGTCGTCGGTGATGCTGATGGTCGTGACCGGCGTCGGTCTGCTGATCCACATCTACTCGATCGGCTACATGCACGGCGACCCGGGGTACTACCGGTTCTTCACGTACCTCAATCTCTTCATGGTCTCAATGCTCCTGCTGGTGATGGGGGACAACTACCTCGTCCTCTTCATCGGGTGGGAGGGCGTCGGCCTGTGCTCGTACCTGTTGATCGCGTTCTGGTTCGAGAAAGAGTCGGCGACCAAGGCGGGGACCAAGGCGTTCGTCGTCAACCGGATCGGCGACGCGGGGTTTCTGATCGCGATCTTCCTCATTGCCGAGCAGTTCGGCACGCTCAACTACGTCGAGGTCTTCGAGCGGGCGCACGAGCTGTCGACGAGCATGGCGACGGCGATCGCGCTCTGCCTCTTCGTCGGCGCGGTCGGGAAGTCGGCCCAGCTTCCGCTGTATACCTGGTTGCCCGACGCGATGGAAGGTCCCACGCCGGTCAGCGCGCTCATCCACGCCGCCACCATGGTGACCGCCGGCGTGTACATGGTCGTCCGCAACCACGCCATCTACGACCTGGCGCCGATCGCGATGACGGTCGTCGCGGTGACCGGCGGCGCGACCGCGATCTTCGCCGCCACGATCGGCCTGGTGCAGACCGACATCAAGCGCGTGCTGGCGTACTCCACGGTCAGCCAGTTGGGGTACATGTTCCTCGGCTGCGGCGTGGGCGCGTACGCCGCCGCGATCTTCCATCTCGTCACCCACGCGTTCTTCAAAGCCTTGCTCTTCCTGGGGTCGGGCAGCGTGATCCACGCGCTGGGCGGCGAACAGGACATCCGGAAGATGGGGGGCCTCAAGGCCGAGATCCCCGTCACCGCGGCGACGTTCCTGATCGGCACGATCGCGATCGCGGGTCTGCCGCCGCTCGCGGGGTTCTGGAGCAAGGACGAGATCCTCGGGATGGCGTTCAAGGGCGGCCACGAGGCCCTCTGGCTGGTCGGCATGAGCGGCGCATTCCTCACCTCGTTCTACATGTTCCGTCTGTTCTACCTCACGTTCGCGGGCACGACCCGCATGACGCCCGAGGTGGCGCACCACGTCCACGAATCCCCCGCTGCCATGACCGTCCCCTTGATGATCCTGGCGGGCTTGTCGCTGTTGGGCGGGTTGCTCCTGGGCTTTCCGCCCGAGGGAGGCTGGCTGCACGCCTTCCTCGCGCCGGTCGTCTCGGGCGAAGGTGCGGAAGCCCACCACGGCTTCGGAGCGGTCGATGTGGCGTTGATGGCCGGATCGGTCCTGATCGCGCTGGCGGGGTGGTGGACGGCGTACACGATGTACGTCCGCAAGCCGGAACTGGCGCCCTCGTGGGCGGCGCGCTTTCGCGGTGCGTACACGCTGCTCTTGAATAAGTATTGGGTGGACGAGTTGTACGACGCGCTGTTTGTCGAACCGTCGAAGCGGCTGGGTTTGGCGTGGGGCTGGTTTGACCGCGTGGTGATCGACGGGATCGTCAACGGGGTCGGGCGGATGACCGCGGGCGGCGCGTGGCTGTCGACGTGGATCGAGAAGCACGTGCTCTACGCCTTCCTGAACGTGATCGGCTACGGCAACCATCTTGGCGCGGCGCTCTTCCGCCGGTTGCAGACGGGTTACGTCCACCACTACGCCGTGATCCTCCTCGTCGGCCTCTTCCTCATGGTGACCTTCTTCGTGTGGTGGCAGGGCGGAGGCGTCGGGAGCCTCTTGGTGCAGCGATGATGCAGGAGATTCTGGCCGGGCAACAGATCGGGTGGCCGATTCTGACGGTGGTGACGTTTTTGCCGCTGGTCGGGGCGCTGCTCGTGTGGGCCGTCCGCGACGCCGCCCTGGCGTGGCGGATCGGGCTGGCCACGGTGGCCGCTGATTTTCTGGCGAGCCTGCCGCTGTTCTTCGTGTTTGAGCCGGATTCGGCGGCCATGCAGTTCGTCGAGCGCTACCCGTGGATCCCCTCCCTCGGCATCGGCTACCACCTCGGGGTCGACGGCATCAGCCTGCTGTTCGTCGTCCTGACGACGATGCTGGGCCTGCTCATCGTGATCTACTCGCAGGGCGTGATCGTCGACCGGGTCCGGGGCTACCTGATGGCGCTCTTCGCCCTCCAGACGACCATGCTCGGCGTCTTCGTCTCGCTGGACCTGGTCCTCTTCTTCCTGTTCTGGGAGCTGATGCTGATCCCGTCGTACTTCATGATCAAGCTCTGGGGCGGCGAGGGGCGGGATAACGCGTCGATCAAGTACGTGCTCTACACCCTGCTGGGCAGCGTGCTGATGCTGGTCGGCATCGTGGTCCTCTACCTCCAGCACTACCGCTTCGCGTCGGTCCACGGTCTCTCGCCCGCGCTGTCGTTCGATCTCCTGGACCTCCTGCGCACGCCGATGTCGCTCGACGTCCAGATCCTGATCTTCGTGTTTCTCTTCTTCGGGTTCGCGTTCAAGACGCCGCTGGTGCCGTTTCACACGTGGATGCCCGACGCGCTCCACGCCGGGCCCATCGCGATGAGCGTGATCCTGGCCGGGATCAAGCTGGGGACGTTCGGTTTCGTGCGGTTCTCGCTGCCCCTGCTGCCCGACGCCTCCCGCGCCGTGCTGCCGGTCATGATGGTGATCGCGCTCATCGGCATCACCTACGGCGCGTACATCGCCCTCATCCAGACCGACTTCCGCAGGCTGCTGGCCTACTCGTCGATCAGCCACCTGGGCTACGTCGCACTGGGCATCTTCGCGCTGACCTACCAGGGCATCCAGGGCGGGATCATCCAGATGATCAACCTCGGCATCACCACCGCCGGCCTCTTCTTCTTCGCGGGATTTCTGTGGACCCGCCGGCTGACGCTGACCATCGCCGAGTTCGGGGGGCTGGCCAAGGGGATGCCGCTGCTCGCGACGTTCCTCCTGATCATCGTCCTGTCGTCGATCGGCCTGCCGGGCACCAACGGGTTCATCGGCGAGTTCCTGATCCTGTTCGGCGCGTTCAAGGCGCACTGGATCTACGGCGCGATCGGCGTCCTGGGCGTCATCCTGGGCGCCGCGTATCTCCTGTGGTTCTACGAGCGTGCGATCTTCGGCAAGGTGACCAAGCCCGAGAACGAGCGGCTGCCCGACCTGAACGCGCGCGAGTTGGCCGTGGCGCTCCCGCTCGTGGCGTTGATTTTCTGGATCGGGCTCTACCCCTCGCCGTTTCTCCACCGGATCAACGGGTCGGTCGAGGCCCTGCACGCGCGCCTCCATCCCACGACGGCCACCGCGGGGGTGGGGACGGGGCTGGCGGAGGCGACGGCCGTGCCGGCGTCCGCGTTCGAGGAGGCGCGTTGATGCTCGATCAGCACCTGCTCTCGATCATCCTGTTCGCCCCGTTCGTGGGGGCGGTGATCCTCATCTTCGTGAACGGGGAGCGCCTGACGGTGGTCCGGTCGATCGCGGCGGTCTCGAGCGGCGTCTCGTTTGCCGCGTCGCTGTACCTGCTCTACGCGTTCCGCTTCGCGCCCGGCTCCGCGCAATTTCAGTTCCTCGAACAGTACGAGTGGTCCACCGCCCTCGGCATCTCGTTCTTCCTCGGCGTCGACGGGATCTCGGTGCCCCTGGTGCTGGCCTCGTCGGTCCTGCTCTTCGCCGGCGTCTTCATCTCCTGGCACATCGAGGACCGCGCGCGCGAGTTCTACATCTTCCTGTTGATCCTGGCGTCGGCGACGATCGGGGTCTACGTGTCGCTCGACCTCTTCTTCCTGTACTTCTTCTACGAAATGTCGGTGCTGCCGATGTACATGCTGCTGGGCGTGTGGGGGAGCCACACCAAGGGCTACCTGGAGATGAAGGACACCGCGAAGCGCGACTCCGTGGGCTTCATCTTCAACTTCGCCTCCAACAGCAAGGAATACGCCGCGATGAAGCTGACGTTGTTCCTGTCGGCCGGCGCGGTGGTGGCCCTGCTCGGGATTCTGTTGACGTACGTCGGCACCGGGCTGCACACCTTCAACCTGATCGAGCTGCAGGGGCACGAGCAGCAATTCACGCCGTGGATGCGCAGCGCGATCTGGATCCTGCTCTTCTTCGGGTTCGCGTCGATCGCCCCGCTGTGGCCCATGCACTCCTGGTCGCCGGTCGGCCACGCCGCCGCGCCCGCCGCGGTGAGCATGCTGCACGCGGGCGTGCTGATGAAGCTCGGCCACTTCTCGATCCTGCGCGTGGCGTACTGGCTTTTCCCGCAGACCACGAAGGAGTGGGCGTTCCTCATCGCGATCCTGTGCGTGTTCTCGATCATCTACGGCGGGCTGGTGGCGTTTTTCCAGCGCGACACCAAGTACGTGATCGGCTATTCGAGTTCGAGCCACATGGGGTACATCTTCCTCGGCATGGCGGCGATGAACATGATCAGCCTGGGCGGGGCGGTGCTCTACATGTTCGCCCACGCGCTCGCCACGGGGATGCTCTTCGCCATGGCGGGGTTCGTGTACGACCAGACCCACACCCGCGACATCCCGTCGCTCGGCGGCCTCGGGCGGAAGATGCCGTTCATCATGGGCGCGTTCGTGGTCGCGCTCATGGCGTCGGTCGGCCTGCCCGGCACGGTCAATTTCATCGGCGAGCTGATGATCCTGGCCGGGAGCTGGGAGCAGTATCCGGTCCAGACGGTTATCGCCGTGGTCGGGATCGCGATCACGCTGGCCTACCTCATGCGGATGTTCATGGGATTGTTCCTGGGCGAGATGGACCCCAAGTGGGCGCACGTGCGCGACGCGAAATGGAGCGACCGCCTTCCGCTCCTGATCATGATCGTCGGCAGCCTCTACTTCGGCCTGTTCCCGACCCAGTTCATCAACGTGATCAGCGCGGGCGTGCAACCCCTCCTGGAGCAGATCCACCAGGCCGGCGCGGTCGCCTCGGCGGGCGGAGGAGGGTAGCGATGGAGTTCACCCTCACGATCAGCGCGGCCGATCTCCTGTTGATGCTCCCCGAGCTGCTGCTCACCGGGCTGGTCTGCCTCATCCTCGTCCTGGACTTCAGTTTCCCGAAGATCGGCAAGGGGGTGCTGGCGTGGCTCACCGTGGCCGGCTTCGTCGGGATCCTCGCGAGCCTGGTGTGGATGTTCGCCGCGGGCGTGCACGGGACGTTGTTCAACAACATGTTCGTGCTCGACGCGTTCGCGATGTTCTTCAAGATCGTGGTCGTCGTCGCGACGCTGCTCGTCCTGCTCGCGTCGCTCGACTACATCAAGCGGATCTACCTCTTCCGCGGCGAGTACTACGTGATGGTCATGCTGGCATCGCTGGGGATGCTGTTCATGGCCTCGGCGAACGATCTGTTGAGCATGTTCATCACCATCGAATTCGCCACGTTCGGGTTCTACATCCTGGTCGCGTACCTGCGCGAGGACGACCTGCGCTCCAGCGAGGCGGGGCTGAAGTTCTTCGTCCTGAGCGTGTTCACCGCCGCGATCATGGTCTTCGGCATCAGCCTGATCTACGGCGAGACCGGCACGATCGTCTTTCCCGAGCTGGCGGCGTCGCGTCCGGTGCTGACCGGCGGTCTGGTCATCGGCTTTCTGTGCGTGCTGGTCGGCCTGGGGTTCAAGATCGGCGCGGCGCCGTTCCACAACTGGATCCCCGACATCTACCAGGGCGCGCCCACGCCGATCACGGCGTACCTGTCGATCGCGCCGAAGGCCGCCGCGTTCGCGATCGTCCTGCGGATCTTCTTCTCGACGTTCGGCGAGTTCAAGCCGGAGTGGGTGTGGCTGGTGATCGGCATGGCGGCGCTCTCGATGACCTACGGCAACATCGTGGCGATCGCGCAGACGGACATCAAGCGGCTGCTCGCGTACTCCGGGATCGCCCAGATCGGCAACATCCTGATCGGCCTCGCCGCCGGCACCAAGATGGGCAGCGACTCCGTGCTCTTCTACCTGCTGACGTACCTGGTGGCCAACCTGGGGGCATTCGCCATCGTCATCATCTTCTCCAACCTCACCGGCAGCGACCGCATCGAGGACTACCGCGGGCTGGGCCGCCGCTCGCCGCTGCTGGCGGCCGCGATGCTGGTCTTTCTGCTCTCGCTGGCCGGTGTGCCGCCGCTGGCGGGATTCATCGGCAAGATCTACGTGTTCGCCGCCGCGATGCGCGAGGGCCTGGTCGCCCTGGTCATCATCGGCCTGATCAACATCGTGATCTCGATGTACTACTACCTGGTGATCGTGAAGAAAATCTACATCTCGGAGCCCACCGACCGCCGGCCCATCCCGGTCTCCGGTCCGATGAAGGCGGTCGTCTTCGCGACCGTCGCGGGCACGGTCGTCATCGGCGTCTATCCCAAGCCCTTCATCGAGTGGGCCGTCGCATCCACCAGCCTCTTCTCGCACCTCATCGGGCCGTAACGGTTTCTATAAACGACGTGTGGTATAATCGCCCCTCTCCCACAAGGTAACGGACGGACCATGGCCACAGCCGAAGCGACCACTGAAGCGTTCTGGACAGCCTTCCGCGCCCTCTCCAAGAAAGATCGCGCCGTGATCATGGAGCGACTTCTTGCTGACAGCGAGTTCCGGGAAGACCTCATCGATCTGGCGATCCTGAAGCAGCGGGCCAAAGAGCCGTCCCGTTCGATCGAGGAGTATGTGGCCCAGCGGGTGCGGAAGAACCGCTGATGGCGTACGCCGTGTTCCTCAAGCGAACGGCGAAACGAGAGCTGGAGGAACTTCCTCGAAGGGCCCACGACAAGATCGTCGATCAGCTGCTGTCCCTGAGAGACCACCCACAGCCCGCCGGGGCGGATAAACTCCACGGACGCGAGGGGTACAGACTCCAGATCGGCGAGTACCTGGTGTTGTACGTGATCTCCAACCGGGAGAGAACGGTCGAGATCGTATCAGTCGCGCACCGCAAAGCCGTCTACCGCTAGACGCCCAAACCCCCGTATTGATCCATGCGATTCCCCCGTGCCATAATGCTGGCTCGCGAAGGGAATCGGTTATGACGCACCTCCACCGTTGGATGCTCGCCGCAGGCAGCGCCCTCGCGTTGCTGGCCGCTGCCTGTCAGACCGTGCCAGTCACGGGGCGGCAGCAGATCATTCTGATCTCGCCGGGCGAGGAGCTGAGCTTGGGCGAGGCGGCCTACAAGAAAACGCTCACCTCGTCGAAGCTCAGCCAGGACCAGGCCGCCGCCGACATGGTCCGCCGCGTCGGCCAACGCATCGCGGCCGCGGCGAATCGGCCCGACTATCAGTGGGAATTCAATCTGGTCGAGGACCAGACGCCGAACGCGTTCGCATTGCCCGGCGGGAAGGTCGCGGTGCACACCGGCATTCTACCGTTCACGAAGGACGAGACGGGCCTCGCCGTTGTGATGGGCCACGAGATCGCCCACGCCATCGCGCGCCACGGTGCCGAGCGCATGTCCACCGGTCTCCTGACCGGGATCGCGGGCAAGACGGCCGCCATCGTCTTCGGCGGCGGGGATCCCCAGACGGAACAACAGGTCGAGCAGGCGTTCGGGATCGGGGCCGGGGTGGGTGTCATGCTGCCGTTCGGCCGCAACCAGGAATCCGAGGCCGACGAGATCGGCCTGTTCCTGATGGCGAAGGCCGGCTACGACCCGCGTCAGTCCATCGAGTTCTGGAAGCGCATGGAACAAGCCAAAGACGGCAAACCCCCCGAGTTCCTCTCCACCCACCCGAGCGACGAGACGCGGATCAAGCGGATCGAGGGCTGGATGCCGGAGGCGATGAGGATCTATGAGGCGCAGGCGAGGTAGTAATGGAAAATAAATCAGTCACCTGTTCCTTCTGGGACCGTTACGAATCCCTCGTCGAGACGCTGGAAATCATGGGAGACGAAGACCTGATGGCCGCTTTGCGGAAGGGAATCCGTGAGGTCGATGAAGGCAAAACGATTCCCTGGGAAACCGTCAAGGCCAAGCGCGGCCGGTGATCTGGACGATGAAAAAGGGGGCTGTCCCCATTAAGCCATTGAACGGTAAATCTTTAAACGACGTCCCGATGAGATCCAAAGTCAACAAGTCAAGTCTGACCCTGAGGCTGCTCTGAGGCTGCTACAGGGGAGTATTGTCCTGGTCCACACAGGAGGTGGGGTTCTTCAAAATCCCGCGTTCCAGCAATTTATCCAGGCCCTCTAAGGTTTCGGCCACTGGTCCCAAGTGCTTGTGGGGCGGACCGGCCCACGCTATTGAACAATCAACGGCATTCCTTGATCAGAATGTTGCGGAGTAGAACACGCCGATGCTTGAC
>MHEO01000029.1:14197-22710 GCA_001803875.1 Nitrospirae bacterium RIFCSPHIGHO2_01_FULL_66_17
CGGGTTTCTCACGACCGTGGCCTTCATCCCGCAACTCACCAGAGCGAGACGGTCTCAGTCCACCAAGGATCTCTCGCTCCCCATGTTCGCGAGTTTTACCACGGGCGTGCTGCTCTGGCTGATGTATGGGATTGCGATCCACTCCCTGCCCGTGATCGCCGCCAATGGGGTGACGCTGGTACTCGCGGGCGCGATCTTGGTCCTGAAGATCCGACATGGTTGACCCGGCACACACGAGGCCGAGAACCGGGTGCCCCGGCCGGGAAAAGGGGCCACCGGGAAAAGGGGCCAGGCTACTTTTCTTGAGGTGTCCTGTAGATTTCCACAATCAAGGGCGGTGATTAAATTGGGGATGCGAGCGAAAAAGGGACAGGCGACTGCTCTCAGGCAGGCTTACGCGGCCGGCCCGGCCGAGGTCGCCCCCGAGGATCTCGATGCCCTCGGCCACTGACCAGGGGCGTTCTTGACCACCAGCAAGCAGAGGCTCCCGATCTCGCTGCCCTGGTCTTGCGCGAATTTCATTGACAGAACCCGTTGGTTTCCCATACCGTACTAGTCTCTAGAAGATGTTGTGACCGTCATGATCCGTAAGGGATTACGGGCGGGCGGTTTTTCTCAGGTACCCGCACAGGAAGTGGGGGAACACATGCCAAGGGATTGGTCGTTCGTCATCGTGGTAGGTGTTGGTCTGGTGTTGGCTTCTTGCGCGTCCTCGCCAACGCGGTACCGTACCACCGTCACCCACACCGCCAGCCGCGCTGCCGACGCGTCGCGGCTCGTCCCGACGGTACCGTCCTCGCCCTCGGTATCCGCCTCCGCCATCCCCGTGCCCAGCGTTCCTCGCACTCCGGATACGCAGCCGCCGTTTGCCGCTGATCTCTCGATCATCGAAGAGCCGTTGCCGGAGGCTGGCGACGAATCCGACCGGGACGACGCGATCGGGGACGAGTTGCTCGAGTCCGGGGGTGAGGCGGAAGCGGACGGCGGCTTGCCGTACGACGTGCCGATCGTCCTCAACGCGAGCGTCGAAAGTCATCTCGACTATTTCAACACCAGGGGCCGGGATCGCTTTCATCTCTGGCTGAACCGGTCGGGTCGGTATGTGCCCCTCATGACGCAGATCTTTCGCGAGAACGGCCTCCCCGAGGATCTCGTGTTTGTCTCGTTGATCGAGAGCGGCTTCAACCCGTACGCGTATTCGCGCTCGCATGCCGTGGGTGCGTGGCAGTTCATGAAGGGCACCGGGCGGAAATACGGGCTTCGCATCGACTCGTACATCGACGAACGCCGGGACGTCGTCAAGTCGACACACGCCGCCGCCGCGTATCTCAAAGACCTTTACGCCATGTTCAATTCCTGGCCCCTGGCGCTCGCGTCGTACAACGGCGGCGAGGGCCGCGTCGGGAGGGCGATGAAGCGCACGAACACCGAAGATTTCTGGGCTCTTCGCGCGACGCGGCACCTCCATCCGGAAACGCAAAACTACGTCCCCAAGTTCATGGCCGCCACCATCATCGCGAAACACCCCGAGAAATACGGGTTCGCTCCGCAGTACGAGAAGCCCCTGGTCTACGACGAGGTGGTGATCACCCGACCGACCGACCTTCGCGTGATCGCCAAAATGGCGAGCGTCACCTATGGCGAGCTGAAGCATCTGAACCCGGAGTTGCGACAGGGCGTGACCCCGCTGGGGTTCAAGGACTACCGCCTGAAGCTCCCGGTCGGTACCAGGGGCGTGTTCGAGCAAAACTTTTCGAAACTCCCGGAATGGAGCAAGACGGTCTGGATGCGGCACACCATTCGTCGGGGCGAAACGCTCTCGTCGATCGCCCGCCGCTTCGGGACATCGACGGCCGTGCTCCGCGACATGAATCAGCTCTCCGGTCGCGGGATTCGAGCCGGCGCGACAGTGCTCGTCCCCACCGGTCCCGACTCCACGCAGCATGCCGTCGTCACCGCTCGCACCGAGCGCCGCCCCGCTGCGTCCGCCGGGAAGGCGACGTATCGTGTGCGGCGGGGCGACACGCTCTGGGCCATTTCGCGGGAGGTCGACGTCCCGATCGGCGATCTCCGGGCGTGGAACGGGTTGGGCCGTCGCGCCGCGATCCGGTCCGGGCAGCGCCTCGTGCTCCAGCCCAAGTCCGACCAGTCAGCTCGCGTCAAAGCGGCCGATCTGACGAGCGACACCACGCCGTCCGTCAAACCCCAACGTCTCACCTACCGCGTGAAGCGGGGCGACACGCTCTGGAGTCTCTCCCGGAACTTTAACGTCCGGATCAGTGACATCCGCACATGGAACGGGTTGGGCCGAACCAGCGCGATCCGGTCCGGGCAGCGCCTCGTGCTCTACGTCAACGCGGAACAGTCGTAACACCCTCATCCGAAGAGGACCGCTGGCAACGATCCTGAGGATCTTCGCCCGTCCTGCTACAGCGGCAATTCCGTTTCGGACAGATCCAGGGACAGCGTGGGCACGGGTGAGCCGAGGACGGTGCGGAGGTTGCGCCACTCGGCGGCGAGCATTCGATGGTTCCATGCCACCGGCCGTGGGGTCAGGTCCTCGTAGCGGTAGACGCGCAGGTGGGTGCCGTCCGTCACCACCTTGACCGCGCCGTCGAGATCGGTGCGGAAGACGGTACTCTTGAGGCGTTTGTACGCGGCGAGCGTTTCGGGCGTGGGGTGGCCGTAGGTGTTGGTGGCGCCCACGGAGATCACGGCGACCTTCGGCGCCACCGCGCGGAGGAACGTCGGGTCGAGCGCGCCGCGGCTGCCGTGGTGCGGGACCTTGATGACCGTGCTGCGCAAGAGATCCTGAAGCTTCGGGTAGCCGACGAGCCAGCGCTCCCCGGCCGCTTCGAGATCTCCCGTCAATAAGAACGACGCGCGGCCGTACTCCAGCCGCAGCACGATCGAGCGGTCGTTCTCGGCGGCCCGATAGGGGAGCGGCGCGTACGGCTGGGAGGCGAGCGGGTTGAGGCGCCACACCCGCGTCGCGCCCATCCAGACCGGCTGGTCGCTGAGGGTGGCCGTTGTCTCCGGGATGCGGCGCGAGACGATCAATTCGTCCAGGTTCCGCGAGGCCCAGAGCGGGAGGCGCCGGCCGTTGGTCCACGCCTGGCTGACCTCGAAGCGCTCGGTCAGGAACAACAGCCCCCCGATGTGATCGAGCTGCGGATGGCTGGCGACCAGATAGTCGATGGATCGCCTCCCCTGATTCCAGAGCGTGGGCGCCATGACCGTGCGCCCGGTGTCGAGCTCGTGGAAGCGCTTGCCCCCGTCGACCACCATCACCTGACCCGACGGAAAGCGGACGACGGCGCCGTCGCCCTGGCCGACGTCGAGGAACGTCACCTCCAGCGAGGCGCCGGCCCCCCACCGCGGGACGCCGACGAGCCACGGGAGGACGAGGAACATGAGCGCCCCGCCCACGAGGCCCCGTTTCCAGGGAGGGAGCCGGCGCTCCAGCGCGAGTGCGAGCACCAGGTAGCCGACCGCGATGGCGGCCATCGACGGCGCCGCGACGTGGACGATCGACAGCGGCCAGTCGGCGAACGCGTCGACCGCCCACTGCAGGAGGTCGAGCGCCGCGGCGTTGAGCGGGGCGAGCGGCAGGGTCGGCAGGTGCCACGCCGCCGCGGCCACGCCGGACGCGAGACCCAGCGGGACCACGAGCGCGCCCGCCAGCGGGATGATGATCGGGTTGGCGACCAGGCCGACCCAGTTGACCTGATTGAAATGGTGCGCGACCAGCGGCGCGGTGCCGACGCCGGCGGCGACGGAGGTCACCAGGAGCAGCGCGGCCCTGGACGCCAGCCGGCTCCGCCACGTTGGCCGGTCGCCCGCGGTTGGCACGAGGCTCGCCCTCCACCACTCCACGCCGAGCGCGATGCAGAGCACCGAGAGGAAGGAGAGCTGAAACGACACGTCGAAGAGGGTGTGCGGATTCCAGGCCAGGATCAGGAGCGCGGCGAGCGCGAGGGCGTTGAGGAGATCGTCTTCCCGGTGGATGAGCACGGCGAACAGATACAGCACGATCATCGCCAGCGCGCGCAGCGTGGCGACCTGGGCGCCCGCCAGCAGCGCGTAGAACGTGACGGGGAGGAGCGTGACGACCGCCGCCACCTGGGACGGCGTGACGCGCAGGGTCAGCCGTAGCAGCAGGCGTTCGGGGAGGCGCAGAACGGCCCATCGCGCGAGGAAGAACACCACCACGGCGATCAGCCCGAGATGGGATCCCGAGATGGAGAGCAGGTGGACGGTTCCGGACGCCATGAACCGGTCGCGCAGCGCCGAGGTCAGATACCCCGTTTCGCCCGTGACCATGGCGAGGAAGACCGGCGCGGTACGCTCGGGGAGGGAGGCCAGCGCGGCCTCGCGGATCCGGTCGCGCCAGGCGTAGACGGGGTCGAGGATTGGCGACGGTCGGTGGCCGATCAGCGAGACCGATCCGGGTTTGAGCGTGGCCGCGGCGACGATGTGCTGCCGCTCCAGCCACGCGCCGTAGTCAAAGAGTCCCGGGTTGCGAAAGCCGCGCGGCGGGCGAAAGACGGCGGTGACCCGCAGCACGTCGCCGTAGCGCAGTCCTTCGAAGACCGCGGGCGGGCCGGAGAGCTTGAGCCGCCCCTCGACGGCGCGCTCGCCGTCGGCCCCGCGCAGCCGGAGCCGGCCGGCGGTGGCCGACGCCCAGTCGGGCATGTGGCGGACGGGGGCGTCCAGGACGGCGTCCACGACGACCGGATCGCGCCCGGTCAGCGCCGGATCCGGCGTCGGCGGAGGGGTGGCGATCGTATACGCCGCCGCAACCAGCACGACGGCCCACGTCCGGGGGCCAAACGCCAGAAACCGGGGCAGGGAGCGGCGGACCAGGTGTTGGAAGCCCGCGAGGCCGATCCCGATCGCGGTCGCGCCGAGGGGAAACGCGTCGGCGAGCGTGCCGAGCGCGGCGCCCGTGACCACGGCCAGCGCCAGGGGGACCAGCGGACGGGACACCCGCGTGTCGGTCGAAAGCTGGTGCGTCTCCGCGATGGGCGACCGGGTCGTCTGGAAGGGGTCCGGCTGAGGCACCGCCTAGGTGCCTGTCCGAGTATCTGGGTGTTGGAGCCTGTTCAGGGATGGCCAGATGCAAGGCGGAAGGAGGGCTTGCGCGCGGAGCGTACTGGTTCGTACGTGAGCACGCAAGGCCGACTGACAACGCAGCAGATGGCCGTTCATGGACAGGCTCCTGGCGGTCCTCAGCGGTTGTGGCAGATCAGACAGAGATCGTGAGCGGGCGCTCGGAGAAAGGGTGCGTTCCCGTTGTCGTGCGGGTTGTGGCAGCTGTCGCAGTGCACCATGCCCTTCGACGTCCGCACCATTTGCAGCGCGGAGAGATCGGCGGTCGAGGCGCCCGGTGGGATCGCCAACTGCGCAGAGGTCGGTCCCGTCGGGAGGACCATGCCGCCGTCGCCCAGGTCGGGAAGCGACCAGTACCGATACTGGTTGACGGTCGGGCGATCCGTGCGGAATTGGCCGTTGGCCAACCGGGGGTAGGGCGTGTTGTAGGGGTGGTCGAAGGTTCGCGCGCGCTGCGCCCCGAGTTGGTGAACCTCCGCGCCGAGGACGCCGTCGTGGCAGCCGAGGCAGACCGACGACGCGCCCCCCGGGGTACTTCTGGCCGCTTGCTCCCCGCCGCTCACGGCAAATGACGGCGCGCCCCTTTGCCACAACGGGTCGGTCTGCGCGTCCGTCGCGGGCTTGGGGGCGGTGTCGAGGGACGGCAGGGGCAAGGCAGGTGCGGGCGGCTCGCTTGCCGGGAGGCCCGGCCCCCGGTACGCGGGGCCTTCGGCGTGACACGCATAGCACACGCTTTGCCCGGCGGGCAGATCGGAGCGCGCGACGAGGTTGTGGGGGCTGTCGATGACGGCCTGGAACGAGTCGGCCGCGAGGACCACGGCGGGCGCGGTGAAGAGGCACGTCAGCGCGAGGAACGTCGAGAGGCGCCGCGTCATTCGCCGACCACTTTCGATCCCGTTCCGACGGCCGTCCTGAGGGTGTCGGCCAGTTCCTCGGCCACCCCGGAGATCACGCCGAAGTCCTCGCCCTCCACCATCACCCGGACCAGCGGCTCGGTGCCCGAGTACCGAACGAGGATTCTGCCCTGGGGCCCCAGCCGGCGCTCGAGCCCCGACAGGGTCGCGGCGTAGCCGGGGATCGTCTCCAGGTTGCGGCGGTCGACGACCCGCACGTTGACGAGCACCTGGGGGAGGACGGTCATGCACGAGACGAGGTCGGACAGGCGCTTGCCCGTCCGCTCCATGATCGCGAGCACCTGCAGCGCCGTGATCAGGCCGTCGCCCGTGGTGTTGTAATCGAGAAAGATGACGTGCCCGGACTGCTCGCCGCCGAACACGAAGCCGTCTTTGAGCATCCGTTCGAGCACGTACCGGTCGCCGACCGCGGTCCGCGCCAGCGAGATCCCCGCCTGCCGGAGCGCCAACTCCAGCCCCAGATTGCTCATCACGGTGGCGACGACGGTGTGACCCGCCAGCCGCCCGAGCCGTTCGAGCTCCTGGGCGCAGAGCGCGAGGATCTGGTCGCCGTGCACGACCTTGCCGTGCCCGTCGCAGAAGACCACGCGGTCGGCGTCGCCGTCGTGCGCGATCCCCAGGTCGGCGTGGTGGGTGAGCACCGCCTTCTGCAGCCCCTCGGGGTGCAACGCCCCGCAGTGCTGGTTGATGTTGGTCCCGTTGGGCCGGTCGGCCAGGGTGATGACTTCGGCGCCCAACTCGCGCAGCACCATCGGCGTGACCTTGTACGCGGCGCCGTTG
This sequence comes from Nitrospirae bacterium RIFCSPHIGHO2_01_FULL_66_17, assembly GCA_001803875.1. Taxonomy (GTDB): domain Bacteria; phylum Nitrospirota; class Nitrospiria; order 2-01-FULL-66-17; family 2-01-FULL-66-17; genus 2-01-FULL-66-17. The sequence goes on from MHEO01000029.1 coordinate 21,004, forward strand.
GCGGTGTCGACGACGATCTTGAGGCCGTCGAACTGCATTCCCTTCGGCAGCGTGTTCTTAGCGAACTCGATGTACCGGCCATCGGCGTCGTCGATCCGGAACGCCTTGCCGATGTCGCGGGCGGTCGGCCGCTCACGATCGAGCGCGCCCGAAAAGATCAACTCCTCGATGTTCCGCTCGATCTCGTCGGGGAGCTTAAGGCCGTCGTGCGAGAAAAACTTGATGCCGTTGTCTTCGAACGGGTTGTGGGAGGCGGAGATGACGACGCCGGCGTCGGCGCGCAGGCTTTTGGTGAGGAACGCGATGGCGGGGGTGGGCATCGGCCCCACGAGCAGCACGTCCACCCCCATGGAACAGATCCCGGCGGTCAGGGCGCTCTCGATCATGTACCCCGACAGCCGCGTGTCCTTGCCGATGACGAAGCGGTGGTGGCCGGCCTTGTGCTTTTTAAAGAGGTAGGCCGCGGCACGCCCCAGCTTCATGGCGGTCTCGGCCGTCACCGGCTCGATGTTCGCCGTGCCTCGAACCCCGTCGGTGCCGAATAAGCGGCGCTCCATGGTGTGCCCCGGCGGAACGTCACCCATCTTAGCAGGCTCCCCCCCCCTTTTCAACCGACGCCCAGCGCGGTCGCGCCGGCCAGCGTGAGCGCGACCCCGCTCCACTCGCGCCGGCTGAGGGTCTCGTGGAGGCGCCGCCGGGCGATCGCGATCGTGACGAGCGGGTACGCGGAGGCGATCGGCGCCACGACGGTGGCCGGTGCTGCGTAGAGCGCGAACCCGTACGCAAAGAAGGCGGTGAGATCGAGCAGCGCGGCCGGCACGACGCAGCCCCACAGCGACCGGTCCCCCAGGCCGGAGTCGGATGGGAGGCGGGCCGCGCCCCGCCACGCGAACCAGACGAGGAGCACGAGCAGAATCTCGGCCCGGACGAGGGCGATCGGCGAAAATCCCCCCGCCGATTTGATCGCCGGGAGGAGCAGCGCGGTCCCGGAGCCCCACGCGAGCAGCGTGACCACGCCCGCCAGCGCGCCGCGCCGCCGGTCGGCGGCGCCCAGGGTGCGCACGGCGCCGAAGTCGGTCAAGAGGAGGGCCAACCCCGCCAGGGTCAACGCGACCCCCGCGAGTCGGGGCATCGACGGATGCTCGCCGAAGAGCATGATGCCGGCCGTGACGGGGATGAGCGCGCCCGCGCTGCTGATCGGACTGACGATCGAAATCGCCCCGACGCGGAGGCCGTGAAAGAAGGCGAGGTACCCCACCGCGAACGAGGCGGAGGCGAGCGTGATCCACGCGAGCGAGGCCGGGTCGGGCAGGGGCGGACGGACGACGAGCCAGGCGACGACGAGCACGGGAACGCCGACGGCCTGGAGGGCGAGCAGGGTTCGGGCTTCCCCGATCCGCCGGGTCACGTGGGCCGCGAGGTAATCGGCGGTTCCCCAGGTCACGCAGGTCGTGACGGCGGCGGCGAGGCCGAGTGTCATCGGGTCCGGCATCGTGGGATCCGGCATCGTGGCGTCGCGGCCGCTAGGAGGTTGTGCGCGTCATCGACCATTGGAGCCTGTTCAGGAATGGTCAGATGCCAGGCGGAGTGAGGAATCCCCCCGGAGCGTACTGAGTCGTACGTGAGGAGGGATTCCGAAGCGACAACGCCGCAGATGGCCATTCATGGACAGGCTCCTAGCCGCGGGAGAGGCCGCACGCCCTGGCC
>MHEO01000029.1:22727-30148 GCA_001803875.1 Nitrospirae bacterium RIFCSPHIGHO2_01_FULL_66_17
CAGCCACAGTTCCAGCGAGTGGTCGAGGGCGCCGGCAACCCGTTGCCGGGCCTCGGCGGTCGTCGCGTGGTCGAGCACCATCTTCCAGGCGTCGCGGCGGTGCAGTCCCTCCACCGCTCCGTGCGCGCGAATCAGGTCCAGATAGCGCGGCGCGACGCTGTGGTACAGCACCAGCGGATGGGCGGCGATCTTCTTCTCGACGTCCGGCTCCTCGCGCCGGGTGCCGTTCAGCGTGGCGCGTTCGTGGACGCTGCCTTCCACGAAGATCGTGGCCACCGCCGCGCCCTCGATCCAGGAGCCGGTGGTGGTGATCTGGTCGATCCAGCGCCGGTACGCCGCGCTCTCGGGGATGAGGGCGACGTCGTCGAAATCGGCGGCCGAATAGCCGAGGCCCTCCATTAAGTAGAGAAACAGTTCCGGGTGGGAGCGCCCGCGGGTCAGCCCGCCGGTTTCCTCCTCGTACAGGTTCTCCGCCAGCGCCTTGCGGACGGTCATCGGCGGGTTTTTGCCGTGGACCCGTCCCAGGAAGATGGGGAAGTCCCTGACGTAGACGGCGTACTCCTGCTGGAAGTGGATCTTGAGCTGCGGGCGGGTGATCGTGCCGCCCGCAAACCACGTCCAGGCCCAATGATCCTTCCGATCCATCACCGACAGCAGGCGTTCGCGAAATGCCTCGAGGGAATCCGTCGTCGTGTTCGTCCTCATCGTCGCCTCCTCGCGATCGAACGCATTGTAGCACAGGATCACCGCTGTCGACGCGGTCCATCCCGCGCAGCCATCTGTTGACAAAGCTTCCGGGCGCGGCATACAATTTGCCATGCAAATCGGAATTCTATTGACCAGCAGTTCCGACCACGAAAACAGCTACCTGGTGGGCAAGCTCTCGGAGGCGTGGTTGAAGCAAGGGCATCAGGTCGAGGTGTTCCTGATGGGCGAGGGGGTGTACAACGGGAGGGCGGTCCACTCTCCGAAGCGACCGCACAACGCGCTTCCCTCCCTGATCGGCCTCGGTGCGAAGGTGTCCCTGTGCGGGGTGACGGCCGAGGCGCGGGGGATCGGTGAGGGCGACCTCCATCCCGGCGTCGAAGTGGCCAGTCAATACGAGCTCTCCAAGATCGTGGATCGCGCCGATCGCTTTTTGACGTTCGGCGAGTAATCGTGAAACACGTGGTGGTGGCCATCCGCAGCAGCCCGTTGACGACGACCCGCGTTCACGAGGGGTTTCGCATGGCGCTGGGGCTGACGCTCTCCAACCACCAGGTGACGGTGGCCTACACCGGCGACGGCGCCGGCGCGGCGCTGGCGTTGGATGGAGAAACGGTGCAGCGCCCCGGGCTCGCGGACTCGCTCGATCTGTTCGAGGCGTGCAAGATCCGGGAAATCGTCGAGCGCGAGGCGTTGCTCCCCGCCCAGCGCGACGGCGTGCGGCGGCAGGTTCAGCCGGTCGATCGGGCCGGGCTGCTCGATCTCTTCGCGCAGGCCGATGTGGTGATCCCGTGGTGAAGGGCGGCGTGCTGCACATCGTGCGACGCCGGGCCGACGCGCTCGCGACGGCCATGATCGAGGAGCAAAGCCGGCGGGGTCGGGTCGGCGTCGTGCTCGTGCAGGACGGGATCTTCGCGGACATGCCGGCGTCGGCGGAGGTCTATGTGAACGACGAGGACGTGAGGGCCCGCGGGGTGGAGACGGTTCATCGCCGGGTGGGCTACGATGAGATCGCGCGCTTCGTGGTGGACGCGTCGACCGTGATGGTGTGGTAGGAGAAACGGATATGGCGACTGGGTACGTTGTCGATCAACGCCTGGATTGCAAAGGGCTGAACTGCCCGTTACCGGTGATCAAGACCAAGAAGGCGATCGAGACGATGGCGGTCGGGCAGGTCCTGGAGATGGTGGCGACCGATAAGGGCTCCAAGGCGGACATGGTCGCGTGGTCGAAGAGCACGGGGCACGAACTGCTCGACACCCGGGAAGAGCCGGGGTTCTTTTTCTTTTACGTGCGGAAAACAAAGTAACGGCAGTCCCGGCGCTCCGCGACGTCGCGGGCTCCGGGGCGAGTAAAGGAGTGCGGTATGGGTATGACGGTGACATCGCAAGAGCTGGATCAACTGGTCTCGGCCAAGGTGAAGGAACTGGCGGAACGCCGGCTGGAGCAACTGGTGAATGAGCGGGTGCGAGCTGCCCTGGAGGCCGAGGGCCGGTCGGCTGGCCGGCCGAAGCGGCTGGCGATCGTGTCCTCGAAGGGCACGCTCGATGCCGCGTACCCGCCGTTGATCCTGGCCACCACGGCTGCGGCGCTCGATATGGAGGTGGGGGTGTTCTTCACGTTCTTCGGGCTTCACATCCTCAAGAAGAAGGGGCTCGGGAATCTGAAGTTCGTGCCGGTGGCGAATCCGGCGATGCCCATGCCGATGCCCAACCTGTTGGGGGCGTTTCCGGGCATGACGGGGTTGGCGACGCTGATGATGAAGCAGACAATCAAACAGAAGCAGATCGCGTCGATCCCCGAGTTGATGGCGATGGCCAAAGAGAGCGGCGTGAAGCTCTGGCCGTGTCAGATGACGATGGATATGATGGATATCAAGCCGGACGATCTCATCGACGGTCTTGAAGAGCCGGTGGGCGCGGCGACGTTCCTGGAATACGCGTCCCACGCCGACATCACGCTGTACGTGTGAGAGCGGCGGCCGAGCGGCCGAAGGGCACCCCCGGGGGTGCCCTTCGCGTGTCCGGTCATCGGCGTTGCCGGCGGGCCACAACAGGAGGAGGGCGCGGCGGGCGTTTCACGGCGTCTGGCCGGGGAGCGGGTCCCTCGTGCCGTATCACAACACTCAAGAGGAGGGGCTGATGTCCGACATGCTCGTGGTGTCATCGAAGATCAAAAAGTTCGTTCGCGAAAAGGCGGGGTTTAACACCTCGGCGGAAACGCTCGAAGCCCTGAGCCAGCGGGTCGAGAAGCTCTGCGCCGAGGCCATCGAGCGCGCGCGGGCGGACGGCCGGAAGACGGTCAAGGCTCGCGACGTGGTGTAAGCCGCCGCGAGCGCCCCCCGATGATCCGCGGGGCTTCGTGTCGGCGTCGGATGGTGCGAGGGGTCCGGCCAACGATCGCGAAATCATTTGACACGCCGGATGGGGTTGCGTATAATAAGCGCGTCTGTCGTGTCCCCTAGTCCCGATCCTCAGATCACACTTCAAAAGGTGACGACCAGCAGTCCCCAACACGCGCTGCAAACATTTTGAACATCAGCAACCTTCGTTACACATCGTGAGTTGTTCACCCCGCAGGCGTTCGCGCCGTGTTCACACCGTCTCGTCGGATTCGTCGGTCCGCCGGGACCAGCTTGCGACCAGGGCATGAGCCCGGTCGGTAGGAGGCCCCATGAATCTGACTGAACTCAAGGAAAAACCCATCGACGATCTCAACGAGATCGCGAGAGAACTCAAGATCGAGGGGGCGAGCAACCTCCGCAAACAGGAGCTGATCTTCGCGATTCTGCAGGCCCAGTCCGAGAAGAACGGCACCATCTACGGAGAGGGTGTGCTGGAGACCCTGCAGGACGGCTTCGGCTTCCTCCGGTCGCCCGACTACAACTACCTGCCCGGTCCCGACGACATTTACATCTCTCCCTCGCAGATCCGGCGGTTCAACCTGCGGACCGGCGACGTGGTGTCCGGCCAGGTTCGGCCGCCGAAGGAAGGGGAGCGCTACTTCGCGATGCTCAAGGTCGAGACGATCAACTTCGAAGATCCCGACGTCGCGCGCGACAAGATTCTCTTCGACAACCTGACGCCGCTGTATCCGCAGGAAAAGATCCGGCTGGAGGCGCCGGGCATGGACGACCTCTCCACGCGCGTCATGGAATTGATCGCGCCGATCGGCAAGGGGCAGCGGGGATTGATCGTCGCGTCGCCGCGGACCGGCAAGACGGTGCTGCTCCAAAACATCGCCAAGGCGATTATGAAGAACCACCCCGAGATCGTGCTGATCGTGCTCCTCATCGACGAGCGCCCCGAAGAGGTGACCGATTGGCAGCGCCAGGTGAAGGCCGAGGTGGTCAGTTCGACGTTCGACGAACCCCCTCAGCGCCACGCCCAGGTCGCCGAGATGGTGCTGGAGAAGGCCAAGCGGCTGGTTGAGCACAAGCGGGACGTGGTGATCCTGCTGGACAGCGTCACCCGCCTGGCCCGCGCATACAACACGATCGCGCCGCCGAGCGGCAAGGTGTTGTCCGGCGGGTTGGACGCCAACGCCCTCCAGCGGCCGAAGCGGTTCTTCGGCGCCGCCCGGAACATCGAACACGGCGGGAGCCTGACGATCATCGCGACGGCGTTGATCGACACCGGCAGCCGGATGGATGACGTGATCTTCGAGGAGTTCAAGGGCACGGGCAACATGGAGCTCCATCTGGACCGCAAGCTCGCCGACAAGCGCATCTTCCCCGCGATCGAGATGAACCTGTCGGGGACCCGTAAGGAAGAGCTCCTGGTCGAACGGGAGGACCTCAACAAAATGTGGATTCTCCGCAAGGTCTTGAGCCCGCTGAGTACGGTCGAGAGCATGGAATTCCTCCTCGACAAGATCCGGGGCACGAAGACCAACCGCGAGTTCCTGGAGTCGATGAACAAATAAGTCAGGCGGTCGGGGCGTCGTCCCGGACGCCCGATCTCCGGCGGCTTGACTTTCCACGACGTTTCCTTTCTAATCACGCCATCGACGAACCGTTTCATCCGCGCCAGACGCCACCGCCCAGGTGTGTGATCGGAATCGATTGACGACCGTGCAGCAAGACAGCCAAGTCATCGTGGTGGGGGCCGGCATCTCCGGCCTGGCGACCGCGTACGCGCTGGCCCGCGCCGGCTGCCGCGTGCTGGTTCTGGAGCAGTCGCCCCGCGTCGGCGGCTGCATCCGCAGCGAGCGAACCCCCGAAGGCTACCTCATCGAGCACGGCCCCAACAGCCTGCTCAACCTGAATCCCGACGTCGATCATCTGTGCGGTGAACTCGAGCTCGACCGCGAGCGGGTCGTTCAGCAGCCTGCCACGCGTCAGCGGTATCTCGTCAAGGCGCGGACGCTGGTGTCCGTGCCCACGCGGGCGCGGCAGTTCCCGTTGACGCCGCTGTGGAGCCTGAAGGCCAAGCTCCGCGCCCTGGCCGAGCCGTTCATCTTCTCCGCACCCCCTGAAGGCGACGAAAGCGTGGCCTCGTTCGTGCGGCGGCGGTTCGGTCCGGAGATGGTGGACTACGCCGTCGAGCCCTTCGTCGCGGGGATTTTCGCCGGCGACCCCGAGCAGCTGTCGATGGCGAGCAGCTTCCCCCAGGTGGCGGCCCTCGAACGCGCCTCCGGGAGCGTGGTCGGCGGGTTGATCGCATCGCGGCTGCGACGCGGCCGCTCCCGCCGGCCGGTCCAGGTGTTTTCGTTTCGCGGCGGCGTGGGCCGCCTTCCCGAGACGCTGTATTCCCACCTCGGCGATCGCGTCATCACGGAGGCGCGGGTGGTCGAGGTGCGGCGCGAGGGCCGGGACGGCGAGGCCCGCTTCGTCGTTCACGCCGAGACGCCGGACGGCGCGCGCGCGTTCATTGCCGACCGGCTGGTGGTCGCGTCGCCGGCGGACGTCGCCGGCCGCTTGCTGTCCCCGCTCTCCCCGCCGCTGGCCGATGAACTGGAGCAGATTCCCTACGCGCCGGTGGGGCTCGTGCACCTCGGCGTGGCGCGCTCGGCCCTCTCCCGTTTCCCCGGCGGGTCGGGCTGTCTCGTGCCGAAGCGCGAACGCCTGCCCATCCTGGGGTCGCTCTGGAGTTCAAACGTCTATCCCGATCGCGCCCCCGAGGGCCGCGTGCTGTTGACGAATTACGTCGGGGGCGTGCGCGACTCGGACGTCCTGAAGTGGAGCGACGACGAGCTGGTCGCCCTGGTCGTCGACGCGCTCCGCGACCTGGTCGGTTTGAGCGGCCGTCCCGAGTTCGTCCGCGTCCTGCGGCACCCTCGCGCGATCCCGCAATACCTGTTGGGGCACCGCGCGCGGGTGGCGAAGATCGATCATTGGTTGGCGCCGTTGTCCGGGGTGTACCTGGCCGGGAATTACCTTCACGGGGTGTCCGTCCGCGATTGCCTGACCCAGGGCGCGGCCCTGGCCGATCGGATCGTGGCGGACATCAAACGGGTCGAGAATCCGGGATCGGCGCGCCTGCCGACCCCACCGTCCCCCGCCTCCGCCATGCCGTGTTCATCTTGACACGCCGGTTATCTTGGGTTTATAATCGCGCCCGCTTTTGGGACTGTTTCGCGCTGCGATTGGGCGCGGGCGAGTCCGAAGGAATCGTCGGTCCTCGCGAACGTCTGGGTTTGGCCGCCGGGGTTTGCTGCCGCGCAGCGCTCTGGGTCGTCCCTCTCGCCGTTTCGTTCGAGGTCGCGTGTCGGGGTTGATCGGTGAATACGAGGGAGTGCCGCTCGTCTACCGTAGGTGGAGCGGTGGGGAGTAGGTGTCGGTTGGATCAGATGGGGTCAGCAATCAACGGGAGGGGTGCAATGAACGGTTGTGGTCGTGTTGCGGGAGTGGTGGTCGGGATCGTGGCCTTGGCGACCGTGTCGGCGGCGCGGGCGGAGTACGCGGGAGCGCCGGTGGCCGATGGGGGGACCTTGGCGGGCAAGGTGACGTTCAAGGGCGCGGTGCCTGCCCCGAAGACGTTTGATTTCGCGAAATTTCCGAACCCGGGATTCTGCGAGAAAACCGACTCGGACGGGAAGGGACATCGGGTGGTGCAGGAGGTCAAGGTCGGCAAGGACAACGGCCTGAAGGACGTGGTCGTGTACATCGAGGGAATCGAGAAGGGCAAGCCGTTTCAATTCAACGGGACCGACGTGAAGACCGATGGCTGCCGCTTCCTGGTCCAGGGCGGGCCGTCCACCTTCGCCGGTGTGGTCGTCAAAAAGGCGGAGATCCGCGTGGAGAACATGGACGCGGACCCCACCGATCCGAAGGCGGCGACCGGCGTGCTGCACAACCCGCACGCGTACGAGGTGGCCGGGGCGAACAACTCGACGATTTTCAACCTGCCGCTTCCCGAAAAGGGCCAGATCCTCAAGAAGCCGGTGATCCTCCGCAAGAAGGAGAGCGTCTTCAAGCTGGAGTGCGATCAGCACAACTACATGCAGGTGTACTTCCAGCCGGTCACGAACCCGTACTACGCGATCGTCGGCGAAGACGGCTCGTTCAGCATCGACGGCATTCCGCCGGGCACGTACGAGGTGTACGCGTGGCACCCGACGCTGGGCAAGCAGGAAGTGAATGTGACGATCCCGGCGAAGGGACAGGCCAAGGCCGACTTCGCGTTTGCGGCGAAATAAGCGCGTCGCGGGCGCCAGGCGTCTTCGGCGCCTGGATGTTCCGGGCATCAGATGAACCGTTGACATGGCGGGGATGG
>MHEO01000029.1:30159-31659 GCA_001803875.1 Nitrospirae bacterium RIFCSPHIGHO2_01_FULL_66_17
CCGGGCCCGATCAAGAAAGACGCCCTCTTTTACGGGATGATCCTGGCGTTCGTTGCGTTCGTCCTGATGCTGGTCTTTTTGGGCTACGCGATGATCCAGTCGCGCGCCGTGAGTCGGCGGGCCGCCGAGACGGCGTCGGCGCCGGCCGAGGCCGTGCAAATCGAGCGGCGGGATTACAGCGGCCTCCGCGTCGCGACGGGCGAGGACGGGGCCGGGATGGTCCTGGTGCCCGCCGGCCCGTTCCTGATGGGCAGTCCGCCGGTCGAGGGTGATCAGGACGAAACGCCGCAGCGCGGCGTGTACGTCGACGCCTTCTGGATCGACCTCCACGAGGCGACGTTCGCGCAGTACGCCGTGTTTTCGTCCGCGACCCGAGCCCCGCGACCGGTGATTCCCGTGCTTCAGGACGATCCGGCCAAGCTCACGTCGCTCGATCAGCCGGTGGTCGCGGTCTCGTGGACCCAGGCGCGGGAGTATTGCCGGTGGCTGGGGAAGCGCCTGCCGACCGAGGCGGAATGGGAGAAGGCGGCGCGGGGGGAGCGGGGGATCAAGTGGCCGTGGGGAAATTCGTACGGGCCCGGCCTCGCGAACATCCAGGGGGACGACGACCGCTATCGGTACACCGCGCCGCCGGGAGCGTTTCCCGATGGTCGCAGTCCCTATGGCGTCTACGATATGGCGGGCAACGCGGCGGAGTGGGTCGCCGATTGGTACGGCCAGACGTACTATCTGGGGGCGCCGTTCGAGTCTCCGACCGGTCCGACGACCGGCAAGCACCGGGTGTACCGCGGGGGATCGTGGAACGACACGCCCTCCAACGCGCGGACGGCGAAGCGCTTCGCCGCCGCCCCGCATCAGACGAGCGCGGTGATCGGCTTCCGGTGCGCGAAGGATGCCGCGGGAGAGCAGGCGGGATCAGAGTAGGTCGAAGTAGTACAGAATCATGAACACGGCGATGACGAGATTCACCACCATGCCCAGCAGCACGATCCAGTCGAAAATCGATCGCTTGCGCGCGGCGTGTTCTTCTTCGGCTTCAGCGTTCATGGCGCCTCCTTCGTGCGCGCCAAGCATGCCAAAACGGCCGGAGCGAGTCAAGCGGACGATCGTCTCCCCGAGCGACGCCTTGCGGCTTGACTTCGTGGCCGGCCGGTTTCTATAATGCGCGCGGAGTCGGACCATGTATGAGTTAGGCATCGGGCATGTCCTCTTTTATCCTCTCGCCGTGTTTCTCTTCAGCGCCGTGTTCTTTGCCTACGGTTACCGCGTCGGTCGGCGGTGGGAGCGCCGGCGCGCGCTCGATGGCGCGCTCGCTCCCGGGGTTCGCCGCTGATGCGTCTCCGGTTCTACGTGGTGGCCGCGTTGCTACTTGTCTCCGCGGCGATGCTCGTGGAGTCGATGTTCGGGAAATTGTACGTCCGATACATGATTCTCTTTTCGGGCGCCATCTTCCTGTGGGGGATGGCGGTCGGCCAGCGGTCTGAACGGGCGTGGGCGCGT
>MHEO01000029.1:31694-38349 GCA_001803875.1 Nitrospirae bacterium RIFCSPHIGHO2_01_FULL_66_17
CGGCCCGCTCCGCGGACGAGCGACGGGGGAGGGTTCCAGGTGAAGCACCTGTTCTACGCGTTCTACGTGTCGTTTTACGCCGGCGCCATGTTCGTGGCGGGATTGTTCGTCGGCCAGTTCATGGAGCGGCGGTGGGCCGCGCGCGAAGAGACGGAAGCGGCCGAGGCCGCCCGTTCGGTCGCCGCCGACCCGCTCGTGCTCGATGAGGCGCCGGTCGCCCTCTCGGGCAACTCGTCCCTCTCCTCGCGCTGACCGCGCGCCGGACCCCAGGCCGGCCCGGTCACAACCAGGTGCATCCGCCGTGAGCCGACTTCTCAAATGGCTGTACCTCGCTCTGGTGCTCGCCATCGTGGCGATCCTTCAGATCGGGATATCCCGAACGGGGAAAGTCCCCGGCGCCGACGGCGAGGCGGGCTACACCCCCCTGGCGACCAAGATCAAGGAGGCGGAGCAGGGCATGAAGGCCGCCGAGGCCCAGATGGCTGCCGTTCGCATCGATCCGGAGTACGACCGGATGGCGGCGATCCCGGGCGGCCCGTTCTTCATGGGGGACGCCGGCGGCGGCGCCATCGAGCAGCCCGAGCGGACGATCAGGCTGTCGCCGTACCGCATCGACGCCTACGAGACCACCTTCGCGCACTACTACGCCTTTGTCGCCGCGACCGGCCATCGCAAGCCGCGGTTGGCCGGCTATCTCGCCGTGGACAGCAGCGGCCTCCCGTTTCTCATGAACCCCTTCAACCCGGTGGTGGGCGTGTCGTGGGACGACGCGTCGTCGTATTGCCTGTGGAAGGGCAAGCGGCTGCCCACCGAAGCGGAATGGGAGCGGGCCGCGAAGGGGACCGGCCGGCGCGCGTGGGTGTGGGGCGACGAGGAGCGGCCATCGTTCGCCAACCTGGTCGGCGGGGAGGATGGATTCAAGTATACCGCGCCGGTTGGCGCGGTCCGTCCGGACCGCAGCCCCGACGGCGTGTACGACATGACGGGCAACGCGATGGAGTGGGTCGCCGACTGGTTCGACGAACGCGCGTACGCGGCGATGCGGGCCTCGGACCCGTCGGGTCCGCCGACCGGCAAGGAACGCGCGATCCGGGGCGCCTCCTGGAACGACGCCCTGGAGCGGGGACGGACCGTCACCCGCTTCAAGATGCGGCCGAGCTACCGCGACGTGACGATCGGTTTCCGCTGCGCCGCGTCGGACCGCCCGTTCACCAAGGACGCGCTCCCCCCCGCCGTCATCCCTTCCCCAAAAATCGCGACGAGTATTTTTTCGCTTGACACGGCTTTGGACCTTTCCTATAATGCCGCTGTTTTTTCTAGTCTTCGTCGGTTGGTGTTGCGTGGAGGGTTTTCGAATGGATAAGAAAGGTCGCGCGCAAGAGGGGAAAGGCAACCGGGCCGGCGCCATCGTCTACATCGTCGTCGCGGTGATATCGATCTGGTTTTTTTACTGGTTCGGCAACATCGGGTCTGGTGGGTACGCCCACTGACGAGCCTCGGGATCTGAGGGAAAGGGTCGATCGAATATGAAGATGGCGATCTTGTTGGCGGTGACGATCTCCGGGTGGTTTGTGTATTTTCAACTCATCGACTGGCTGTTCATGAAGATTCAGGGGTTGAACTATTTCGCGTTTCTAGGGTAACGGACCCGCTGGTTCCGCTCAGAGCCTCCGCACACCATCAGACAACCTGACGGGTCGGTCACTCAGGGCTTTCCGGAAACGGCGAGGATCACCTCACGATATCCGTCTTACGGCTCGGTCGGGTGCACGCCGGTCGGGTGAACGAGGAGAGAGCCATGAAGCTGATGAAAGCGGTGGGGAACGGGAAGCGGGTCTGGTCTCTCGTCACATTGGGTGCGGTGGCGGCGATGTTGCTCCTTCCCCTCGCGCTCGTGTTCGCGCCCGAATCGTCGTTTGCCGAGGAGGCGGCGGTCGAAGGGTGCGAGGCGGGGAAGGGAAAAGACGTCTATTTTAAAACCGAGGGGTGTGTATCGGGTCCCCCCGCTCCGCAGACCACGGCGAAGGATTACCCCGCATACGATCTGGCGTACCCGCTCAGTGAAAGCCGGGTGATCGTTTGGACCGTCGCGCAGCAGCACCTCTACTTCGGAAGCTTCGTGCTCGCCGTGCCGATCTTCTGCATGATCATCGAGCTGGTGGGTATCCTGTCGAAGGACCGGACGGTCGGCAGGCGGTACGACGACCTGGCCCACGACTTTGTCCGGATCAGCCTCACGGCGTACTCGGTGACCGCCGTCCTCGGCGGGCTGCTGCTCTTTACGTTCATCTCGCTCTATCCCGTGTTCTTTACGTACCTGGTTTCGCTCTTCAAGCCGTTCATGCACATCTATGCGCTCCTGTTCCTCGCCGAGAGCGGGACGCTCTACATTTATTACTACGGCTGGGACCGCATGAACGACGGCGGATTCCTGAAATGGATCCACGCGAGCCTTGGCGTCCTGCTCAACGTGTTCGGGACCACGTTGATGATGCTCGCCAACTCGTGGAGCAGTTTCATGATGTCGCCGGCCGGCGTGGATGAGAAAGGGCAGTTTCTGGGAAGCCTGGTGAACCTATTGCACAACGCGCTGTGGAATCCGCTGAACGTCCACCGCATCATCGGGAACATGGTGTTCGGCGGCGGAATCGTCGCCGCGTACGCCGCGTACAAGTTCCTGGCGGCCAAGAACGACGAAGAGAAGGCCTACTATGACTGGATGGGCTACATCGCCATGTTCCTCGCGGTGGCATCGCTCATCCCGCTGCCGTTCGCCGGGTACTGGCTGATGCGCGAAGTCTACGCCTACCGGCAGCAGATGGGGATCACCCTGATGGGCGGTCTGCTCGCGTGGCTCTTTATCATCCAGGCGGTGTTGATCGGCGCCCTCTTCTTCACCGTCAACTACTACCTATTCAACGGCATGGGCCGGATGCGGGGGTCCGAGCCGTACCGCAAATACGCCAAGTACATCCTGTTCCTGACCACCGCGGCCTTTTTGGTGTGGCTCACCCCCCACACCCTGGTCATGCGCGCCGCGGAGTTGAAGGCGATCGGAGGTCAGCAGCACCCGGTGATCGGGAACTTCGGCGTGATGTCGGCCAAGAACGGCGCCGTCAACACCATGCTGATGACGACGATCATCTCGTTCATCCTCTATCAACGCAGCAACAAGGTCATCGCCGTGCCGTGGGCGGCGTGGGGGAATGCCGCGATGATCGGGATGTTCGCGGTGGCCTTGGTCAACAACTGGTGGCTGGCGATCATCGGCTACTTCATTCCCGCGAATGTCCGGGTGGGGCTCTCGGTCCCCCAGGTGGTCGGCACCTTGACGTGTCTGTTCGTCGGCCTCGGGATCAACGTGGCGATGATGCGGGGAGCGAAACTCACGGGGCCGATCGAGTGGGGGAAGATCTCGGTCCGCTCCCAGTACGGCCTCTTCGCGCTCGGCGTCTCGTTCACGTGGCTGATGGCGCTGATGGGGTACATCCGGTCCTCCGTCCGGTTGTTCTGGCACGCGATGGAGGTGTTCCGCGACAACTCGCCCTGGGCGTTCACGCACGCCATCGGGTTTGCGGCGAATGTGATGTCGTTCAACGTGCTGATCTTCTGGATGTTTACCCTGTTCGTCTTTTGGCTGGGTGAATTCTCGACCCACAAAAAAGTGCCCTCGATGGTCGATGAGCGGCAACCGAGGGGATTGGGTCAGCCCGTGATCGCCGGCGGATCGGAATAACCGGGTCGCGCCGGCAGTGAGTGTGGAGCCTTTCCGTCTGCTCGGGAAGGCGGGCCTCTTATCAGGATGGGGAGAACGAACGTGATACCAGGAAAGATCGGACTCGCCGTGGGCATCGTGGGGAGCGTCGCCTTCATCCGATGGGCGACGCTGGGGGGAGGGACGTTGGGCCTCGCCTTCGGGCTGCTGCTGAGCGCGGTGTTGCTGATGTGGGTGGGGTACATGCTGCCCCGTGCGCGGATGATCCTGGTCAGCGTGGGGTTCTTCACGCTGATGAGCGGTATCTTTGCGAGCTACTCGAACTGGCTCCCCCAGGTCCGCGGGGAGGTGCCGAAAGCCGAGGCGGCCGGGACCTCGAAGAAAGCCGAGGACATGACTGCCCAGGAGCTCGCGGACAAGGGCGAGATGATCATCTTCGGCGAGATGGGAACGTTGCACGGCCAAGGCAAGGGACAGTGCCCCCTCTGCCACGGGTTTAAGAAGGGCGACGTCAGCGAACGCGCGCCGAACCTGGCCGGAATTCCGCAGCGAGCCGCGGAGCGTATCAAGGATGCCCGGTACTCGAAGCCGGACTCGATTCAAACCGAAGCCTTCTCCGGCAGCGGCCGCGCGACAACCGCGTTTGAATACATCGCCGAGTCGCACTCCTGCCCGAACTGCTTCATCGTGGCGGGATTCGGGGTGAAGGGCAGCAACGACCGCGAAAGCCCGATGCCGGCGATCCACAAGCCGCCGATTCAGCTCACCATAGATGAGTTAATTGCGGTCGATACCTGGTTGTTCGTTCGTGAAGGAGAAGAGGCTCCGCCGGTAGCTGATCTCCGGGCGGCGTACGAGAAGTTCATTCCGGCCGCGGATCGGGCCGAGCCGGCGAAGGAAGCGGCCGCGCCGGCCGGAGGGCCGGGTCCGGTGATCGCGACCGGAGCCGACACGCCGGATCAGATCATTGCCAAGATGGCCTGCGGGGCGTGCCATACGATCCCGACCACGGGGAACAAATTCGGCGCGATCGGGCCGGTGTTGATCGAAAAAACCAGCGCGGCGAAGCGGATTGCTTCGGCGGAATACAAGGCTCGGGTGAAGGCCGGGAAAGCTCACGCGACGACGCCCAAGGAATACATCATCGAGTCCATCATGAATCCGAGCGCGTTCATCGTGCCCGCGTTTGTCAATAAGGGCAACCCGGATGTCTCGATGATGCCGCCTGATTTCGCGAAGAAGTTTACCTACGAGGCCGTGGAGAAGATGGCGGACTTTCTCCTGTCCATCGACGAATCGGCGGCGGCGAAAGACGGGATCAAAGTCGATAAAGACGGTAGGAAGGCAAGTTAGAGCGAAGCCACAAGGTGTGAGCCTGGTGGTTGGTGGTTTGCCGAGAGTTAGGGACTAGAGGGAAGGGTGTTCTGGCTTAGCGCCTCTGCCGGAGGAGGAGACTACGGTGGGTAAGATCTGGATTCCCGGCTACATGCCGGTGCAGTTGCTGCTGATTCTTACGGCGGCGTTCTTCGCGTTCGTTGGGATCGGCTGGGTGCTGAGAAAGCAGGGGCGCAGTCTCCCGAAGTTCACCCAGGCGGTGTTGATCTGGGTGACCGCATTCATCATACTGCGGTTCGTCCTGTATCCGCCGATTCCGTCCGCCCTGATGAAAACGTACATGGGGCTCATCACGCTGGTGCTGTTCCTCCTGGTGTCGTCCGACGAGGAGTCGTGGGCCGAGTTCAAGCGCCCGATCCTGAAGACCCTCGGCGGGGACACCCCAGGGTTCCGGCGCATTCGGACCGTGACGTTTGTTGCCCTTCCGTTGTTGATCGGTTTCGGCACCTACAATACCGTGGCCCCGAAGTTCGAAGAGCCGATCGAGTTGCGAACGGTTCATCCGGCGCCTCCCGCTTCGGTGAAGGTGCACGGCAAGACGTTCACGCTCCAGACCGCCGAGAATCCGTTCCGGGTCGACGAGAGCGGCGAATACTCGAACGAGGTCCAGCAGCAGCACGTCAACGATAACCCGTTCGATCCGGACGCCTCGAAATACATGCAGTACGTCCGGGAGGGCGGCGCGATCTTTTTCCAGAATTGCCACTTCTGCCACGGCGACAACCTGGACGGGCGAGGGATGTTCGCGTTCGCGTTCAACCCGATTCCGGCGAACTTCGCCGATTCCGGGACGATCGCCCAGCTTCAGGAAACCTTCGTGTTCTGGCGGGTGGCCAAGGGCGGGCCGGGGTTGCCGCGCGAAGGGTTCCCGTGGGCGTCGGCGATGCCTCCGTGGGAGCAGCACCTGACGACCGACGAGATGTGGAAGGCGATCCTGTTCGAGTACTGGCACACCGGGTTTTATCCTCGTACGTGGGAGTAATGACGGTCTGATCGGATTTCTTTCAAGGGAGCCGAACAATGAAGGGGATTGCACGGAGCAGTCGATGGGCCAAGCCGGCGCTGGCGGTGATGGGCGTGGCGGCTCTGCTCGGGGTGTCGGTGCTGCTGGCGACCGCCCGGGCTGAGAAGGAGCAGGAAGCCCCCGCACCTACGGCCGCCGTGCCGGGCAAGGCGAGTCCTGCGGATCTTGAGGCCGGGAAGGCGATCTATTTTAGGAAATGCGTGTGGTGCCACGGACCGGAGGGCGCGGGCGACGGTCCCGGGGCCGATCGGCTGTGGCCGAGGCCGCGGAATTTCAACCAGGGGACCTTCAAGGTCCGGCACACGGCCAGCGGAGAGTTGCCGTTGATCGAGGATCTCGTCGACACGGTCACCCACGGGCTTCCCGGTTCCGCCATGCCGTCATGGAATGGCATCCTGACGGAGCAGCAGCGCCGCCAAGTGGTCGAGTTCGTCCGGACGGAGCTGGTGAAGGATCGCGATTTCAGCGACCCGGAGAACGAGACCTACACCCCGATCAGCTTCGGGAAACAGGTGGCCAGC
>MHEO01000030.1:0-8452 GCA_001803875.1 Nitrospirae bacterium RIFCSPHIGHO2_01_FULL_66_17
CCGTAGGGCATGAGGGTGAACTCGGTGGTGCGCGGTCTTTTCGGGTTCACGCCGCCCTCGGTGTCGAACGTGACCCCGAGCGCCGCGTCGTACTCGCTCCAACTGGCCCGCCCCGCGCCCTGATCCGCGCGGATCCGGGTGGTCTGGAACACGCTCCCGACCTTCAGGTTAGCGTCCTTGATGGTCGCCCACGTCACCTTGAAGCCCGCGCCGAACGCGGGGCCCATGTCCGTATCGACGGATGCGGTCGGGCTTGTGACCGTCACGTCGCCGAACCCGAGGCGGAAGACGAGATCCAGCCGGTCGTCCACGCCGAGGGTGCCGGTGGCGAAGACCTGAGAGCTTTCCGCCTCGGTCGAGGCGTTGGCCAAGTCCCGGTCCAAGAGCAGGTTGACCTCGCCGCCCAGGGTCGTCTTCCCAGCCCCCGTGGTGGCGGCCGGCACGCCGATCGGCGCGGCTTCCGCTGCGGTGATCCCAAGGCCCCCGGCGAGCATCGCCAAGACGGCCGCGCCGCGCGCCACCCGCGTCCCGATTCCCGATACGTTCTTCATGTCTCCTCCTGGGTGAAGATGTGGCTCCGTTGCGGATCAAGCGGTCTTCCCGACCGCCGAAAGCTTATATCAGATTGGAGCTCCCTAACGCAAAGCAAATTATTGTGTGGCATTTCGACGGGGGCTGTGGTATAGTCACGGCATTGATGAACCCAAAGTCGGTGTTCCCGCCCGCCACGCTGCCTTCGTCGTGAAGGCCCCTTCCCCGTTGGGATGTGCGTCGGTTGTCCTTCGCAGGGCTTGTCTCCGCTCTTGAGGTTCCCTGATCGCGTGATGCGGGTTTCGGCGAGGAACGCCGTCCGTCGTCGCGTGCCGTCGGCCATGAGGCCGACGTTACCCACGCGGCCGGCCCGTCCACGGGAACGTCCGCACAGAAAGGAATCAGCATGCCGTTTTTGAAATTGGGCCTTCGGCCCGAACTCGTTCAAGCCGTTGAACGGGCAGGCTATCAGACGCCGACCCCCATCCAGGAGCGGGCGATTCCGCTCGCGCTGGCTGGAGGCGACCTTCTCGGCTGCGCGCAGACCGGCACGGGCAAGACCGCCGGGTTTGTGCTGCCCATCCTCCAGCGCCTGGCCGGGCGCCGCGCCACGTCGCCTCGGGCGCTGATCCTGACCCCCACGCGCGAGTTGGCGGCGCAAATCAGCGAGTCGGTGAAGACCTACGGCGCGTTGCTTCCACTCAAGTCCACCGTCATCTTCGGCGGTGTCGGGTACGGTCCGCAGGAGCTGGCGCTGCGGCGCGGGGTGGACATCGTCGTGGCGACCCCGGGGCGGTTGCTTGATCACCTCCAGCGGAAGACGGTGCGCTTCGACGCGCTGGAAATCCTCGTGCTGGACGAGGCCGATCGGATGCTCGACATGGGGTTCATCCAGGACATCAGGCGCATCGTGGCGGCGGTGCCGGCCAAGCGCCAGACCCTGATGTTCTCGGCAACCATGCCGCCGGCGATCATGAAGCTGGCCGGGGAGATGCTGGTGAGGCCGACGAAGGTCGAGGTCGCGCCGTCGGCGACCACCGTGACCGACGTCTCGCAGATCGGCCACCCGGTCGATCACGACCGGAAACGCTCGCTCCTGGTGCACCTTCTGAAGGACGATGCGATGCGGCGGACGATCGTCTTCACCCGCACCAAGCACGGCGCCAATCACCTCACCGACCACCTGGAACGCCACGGCCACACCGTCACCGCGCTGCACAGCAACAAGAGCCAGCCGGCGCGGGCCAAGGCGCTCGGCGACTTTCGCGCGGGGAGGGCGCGGGTGCTGGTGGCGACCGACATCGCCTCGCGCGGGATCGACGTCGCCGACGTGTCCCACGTCGTGAACTTCGACCTGCCCAACAGCTACGAGGATTACGTCCACCGCATCGGCCGGACGGCCAGGGCCGGGGCCACGGGGTGCGCGATCTCGCTCATCTCGGAGCCCGATCGCGATCTCTGGCGCGACGTGGAGCGGATGGCGAAGACGCCCATCCAGCAGCAGGTGGTGGAGGGGTTTGAGCCCACGCCGGGCCGCGCGCGGTCCTCGGGAGACGGGGGCCGGCGTGGCGCGCGTCCCCGGGGGAGCGTGCCAGGCCGGGGAGACCGGGGCGGATCGTATTCGCGCCGCTTCGGCCGGCCCGTGTCCGCGTAAGCCGGACTCGGGTTCGTTTACGGATTCACGAGGGGAGGGACGATACGTCGTCCCTCCCTTTTCGTTTGTCGCGGTCGGCTTGGTATAATCCCCTCCCATGCGGATTCTGCTCCTCACGCCGCCGTTGACCCAGCTCAACACGCCGTATCCGGCCACGGCGTACCTCACCGGCTTTCTTCGGTCGCGGGGGTACGACGCCGAGCAGGCGGACCTCGGCATCGAAACCGCGCTCGCCGTGTTCTCGCGCGCGGGGCTGGATCGCGTGTTCGAGGCGATCCGGTCGAGGGCCGGCGCATGGCCCGAGCCGGTCGAGGCGATCCTGCTCCAGGCCGACGCCTATCTGGACACGATCGATCCGGTGATCGGCTTTCTGCAGGGGCGCGACCCGTCGCTGGCGACGCGGATCGCGGCCGGAGGGTTCTTGCCCGAGGGGCCGCGTCTGGCCGCGCGCGAGGACGATCGCTGGGCGTTCGGGACGCTCGGCGCCGCCGACCGGGCTCGCCACCTGGCCAGTCTCTATCTGGATGACCTCACCGATCTCATCGCTTCGACCGTCGATCCGTTCTGGGGGTTGAGCCGCTACGGCGAGCACATCGCGTCGTCGGCCGCGTCGTTCGATCCCCTCGCCAAGGCGCTGGAGGCGCCGCCGGGTCTCGTCGCGCGACTGCTCGACGAGATCGTGGCGCGACGGGCGCACGGCCCGCGGCCCGACCTGGTCGGCCTCACGGTGCCCTTTCCCGGCAACCTGTACGGCGCGCTGCGCGCGGCGGCGGCGTTGCGCCGCGCGTGGCCGGGCGTGCCGATCGTCCTGGGCGGGGGGTACGTCAACACCGAGCTGCGCGGGCTCGCCGAGCCCCGCCTGTTCGACTACGTGGATTACGTCGCGTTGGACGCGGGCGAGCGGCCCCTGCTCTGCCTGCTCGACCTGGCGGCGGGCAAGCGCGAGCCGGATCGGCTGTGCCGGACGTTCACGCGCCGGGAGGGGAAGGTCGTCTATCTCGACGGCGCGGGCGAGGCCGACGTGCCGTTCGAAGAGACCGGCACGCCCACGTATCGCGGTCTCGATCTCTCGCGGTATCTGTCGATCGTCGAGGTCTTAAACCCCATGCACCGGCTCTGGTCCGACGGACGGTGGAACAAGCTGACGGTCGCCCACGGCTGCTACTGGAAGCAGTGCGCGTTCTGCGACGTGGGGCTCGACTACATCAAGCGCTACGAACCGGCGTCGGCCGAGCGGCTGGCGGATCAGGTCGAGAGCCTCGTCGCCGAGACGGGGCAGACCGGTTTTCACTTCGTCGATGAGGCGGCGCCGCCGTCGCGGCTCGCCGACCTCGCGTTGACGCTATTAGAGCGCGGGCGCCGCATCTCGTGGTGGGGCAACATCCGATTCGAGGCGGCGTTCACGCCCGACCTGTGCCGCCTGCTCGCCGCGTCGGGGTGCATCGCGGTGAGCGGGGGGCTGGAGACCGCGTCCGACCGGCTGCTCGCGCTGATGAAGAAGGGCGTCACGGTGGCGCAGGCCGCGCGCGTGACGCACGCGCTCACTCGCGCGGGGATCATGGTCCACGCGTATCTGATGTACGGCTTTCCCACCGAGACGCCGCGGGAGACGGTCGAGACGCTGGAGCGCGTGCGGCAGTTCTTCGCGGCGGGCCTCATCCAGTCGGCGTATTGGCATCGGTTCACCGCGACCGCGCACAGCCCCGTCGGCCTCGACCCCGCCGCCTACGGAATCACGCTCGCGGAGCCGCCGTTCGGGGCGTTCGCTCGAAACGACCTCGTCCACCGGGACCCGGTCGGGGGCGATCCGTCCGCGTTCGGCCCGGGCCTGGCGAGAGCGGTGTATCATTACATGCACGGCGTCGGGTTAGATCGGGACGTCCGGACGTGGTTCGACGGCCGGCGGCCCAAGCCGAGGGTGTCGCCGACCCTGATCCGGGACGTGCTGCGGGAAGCGACCAATGAGGAGACAGACAATCCGTTGCGTCACGAAGCTCGGCTGGTCTGGCTGGGCGGGCGACCGCGAGTCGATCGCCCGTCCGGATCACGGGGCTCGTGGCGGGTCGCGCTGCCGGGGCGCGAGGGCGCGGTGTCCGTCGCGGTGAGCCGGCCGATCGCCGAGTGGCTGGCCGCCGTGATCGAGGCGGCGACGCCCCGCGGCCGTCACGGGGCGCCGTACCCGACGCTCGGCGAGGCGGCGGCCTCGTACCCGGGACGGGAGTCGTTCGAGGCGTGGCGGCGCGGCCGGGCGTGGGTGCGCGTGCGCCGCGCCGGATTGGTCATCCTCTGATTTAGGAGCCTGTCTGAGTATTCGGGTGTTGGAGCCTGTTCAGGAATGCGCCAGATGCAAGGCGCCGCAAGGGAACCCCCCGGAGCGTACTGAGTTGTACGTGAGGAGGGATTCCCGCCGCGGTAACGCCGCAGATGGCCATTCATGGACAGGCTCATAGGAGGCACGGTGGACGCGGACCCCTTGGATCAGACCGAACTGACGATTCTCGGCCATTGCGTGGAAGACTACTGCGGATCGGGCGAGCTGCTCTGGGCGCTCCAGCGGCTCGTGCCGTCCCTCTCCAACCGTGCGGTACTTGTGCGGCGGGGCGTGTCGATCATCGCCAAGCTGCTGGGCGCGGGTTTCATCGCGGTGTACGTCCGCTCGCCGGATCCCGCCGTGCCATACGCTCCGGCCGAGGGCGATGTCGATACCCTGGCCGTTGCCATCGAGCGCGACCACCTGGTCAGTCCCGACGACGCCCCCAAGCAGACCTACTGGTTCGCCGCGACCCCGTCCGGCGTGTCGATGTACTTTGCGCAGCGGCCCCAGCCCGACGCCTGACCCACTAGGAGCCTGTCCATGAAGGGCCATCTGCGGCGTTGTCACTTCGGAATCCCTCCTCACGTACGACCCAGTACGCTCCGGGGGGATTCCTCGCTCCGCCTTGCATCTGGCGCCTTCCTGAACAGGCTCCAACACCCCATACTCGGACAGGCTCCTAGAGCGCGATCAGCGGCGTCGGCTCGCCGGGGGGGGCATCGCCGGTGTACAGGACCCTTTCCAGAAAGAGTCCCGCGGCGGGCGCCGTCCACGCGGGGATCTGCTGGGCGTACCGGCGCCCCAGCTCCGCGACGGACAGGCCGGGCGGCACTTCACTGCCGCCGATCTTGACCAACACGCCGACGATCCGGCGCACCATCTTCCAGAGAAAGTGGGACGCGCCGATCCGGATCAGCACCAGGTCGCCACGGCGGATCACCCGCAGTTCGTTCACCTTGACGCGGGGCGAGCCCTCGCCGGTGCGCTTGTCGGCGAACGCCCCGAAGTCGTGCAGGCCCGTGAACGCCGCCGTCGAGCGCTCGATCGCCCGCAGGTCGAGCGGCGTCTTGACCCACCAGCAATAGGCTTTCGCGAACGCCGTTCGCCGGAGGCTGATCTGGTAGAGGTAATAGCGCGCGACCGCCGAGTGCCGGGCGTGGAAATCCTGCGCGGCGGGCTCGACCTTCAGGATGTTGACGTCCTTCGGCAGGCGGCGATTGAGTTCGTCCAGCAACGTCGCCGGCTCGACGGCGCGCGGGGTGTGGAGCGAGACGACCTGGGCGAGGGCGTGCACCCCCGCGTCGGTCCGCCCCGCCCCCGCCATCTGATACTCGCCGGCGAACAGCTCGTTGAGCGCGTGCTTGATCATCTCCTGGACCGTGGACGCGTTGCTCTGTTCCTGCCAGCCGCGGTAGCGCGTGCCGTCGTACTCGATCGTCAGTTTGAAGCCGCGCAGCGCGTTTAGCGTGACGCTGGATCGTTGCCTCGCGTCTAGCGTGACGCTGGATCGTTGCCTCGCGTTGAGGGGCGGCGAGCGACGCCCCGCCGTGGATGGGCGTCGAGGCGCGGCCGCGGGGGCGGCGGGGGGGCGTCGGACGGGCCGGGTCGTCATCGCGCCGTGGACTCCGGTCTAGCGTGATGCTGGATCGTTGCCTCGCGCCGAGCGTAGAGGCGGTCGACGTCGACCGGGATCTCGATGGCGCACCGACGGAGCGCGTCCGCGACCGACCGCAGCGGGAGGCCGATTACCACGAAGCGGTCGCCATCGATCGTCTCGATCAGCCGGCCGCCCTCGCCCTGAAGCGCATACGCCCCCGCCTTGTCCATCGACTCACCCGTGCGCAGGTACGCGTCGATCTCCCCGTCATCGGCCGCGCGCATCGTGACCGAGGCGGTTTCGCACCAGACCTGATCGGCGCGGCCGGGCGCGAGCACCGCGACCGCTGTGACGACGCGGTGGGTGCGTCCGCGGAGCATCGTCAGCATGCGGCGCGCATCGTCGAGATCGACGGGTTTGCCCAGCGCGAGGCAACGATCTAGCGTCACGCTAGACGCGAGGCAACGATCCAGCGTCACGCTAGAGACGACGTCGTCGAGCACCACGACCGTGTCGCTGCCGATGACCACCGCGTCGGGCGATTGGATCGAGCGGGCCTTCTCCAGGGCGAAGTGCATGGCCTGTCGCTCAGGAGGCACGCGGGGATCGTGAATCTCCTCGTAGCGGGGCGCCGCCACGTCGAACGGCACGCCGAGCAGGCTGACGATCTCGCGCCGGCGGGGCGACGTGGAGGCCAGAATCAGCCGCACGCCGCCGTCTCGATGGCCAGGGAGTCGGCGAGGAGATGTTCGACGTCGGCCAGCTCGCGGGCCTGGACGAGCCGGGCGCGGATGCCGGGCTGGTCTTCGCGGCCCTTGGCGTACCAGCCCAGGTGTTTGCGCATCACGGTGAAGGGGATGGGGCCGCGGAGCCGGTCGAACAGCGCGGCGTGCTCCAGGGCGACCCGCCAGCGCTCGGCGAGTTCGACCCGCGGTGGATCGGGCGGCGGCGTGGTCGGATCGGCGCAGGCGGCGCGGATGGCCGCGTTCGCGCGGAAGAACCAGGGGTTCCCCAGCGCGCCACGGCCGATCAGCACGCCGTGGACCGGGTAACGCCGCACGCGGCGGACCACGTCGGCGGGCGACCCAAGATCGCCGTTGCCCAGCAGCAGCGTCCCGGTGCCGCGGACGATCCCGGCCGCGCGGCCGATGGCGTCCCAGTCGGCCTCGCCCTGGTAGCGCTGCGCGTGCGTGCGGCCGTGGATCGAGATCACGGCGGGCTCCGTTTCCAGCAGCCGGCCGATCCACGACTCAACCGCGACGCGGTCGTAGCCCAACCGGGTCTTCACCGAGACGGGGAGGAGGCGGCGCGGCCGATCGGCGGCGCCCAGTCGGCGCGCCATCCGTGTGACGGCCTCCACGGTCTCCTCGGGCAGCCCCACGTCGGACAGCGGTCGGCCGTCGGCCCAATCGCGCGCGCCGGCCTGCGCCGCGCGGACGATGGCCTGAGCGAGATCGGGCGTCTTGATCAACCCCGCCCCGCACCCGTGGGCCGCGACGTTCTTGTCGGGGCAGCCCATGTTGATGTCCAGGCCGTCGAACCCCAGCGCGCCGACGACGTGGGCGATCCGGTGGAACGCCTCCGGTTCGGAGCCGAAGACCTGGGCGACGATCGGCCGCTCGCCCGCGTCGTACTCCAGGTGGCGCAAGACCGACGGAATCGCCCGCGAGATGCCCTCGACGTGCGTGAACTCGGTCATCATCACGTCGGGCGGTCCATACCGGGCCGTGATGCGCCGACACGCCGCGTCGGTCACGCCGTCCATGGGCGAAAGCCCGACGATCGGTTGGGGAAGTGTGCGCCAGAAATTCATCGTGCGGTGGCCAAAAGCCGCATGTACCTTACACGACGGCGGGATGGGAAGTCAACGCGACGCGGCACGGGCGCGAGCGTCATGAGCGAGCGTCATGAGCCTTGTGATTTGCTCGTCGTTTGACTATGCTGGGGCCAGTCCTTCCACTGTCCCGGTCAACGGTCAGGAGCGTCCATGGACCCGCTGAGTCTGGTGAACCTCGACCCGTGGTATCTGTTTCTCGGCCTGATCTTCAGCATGATCGGGTTCGGCTATTTCCGCTACGGAAAACGCCAGGGCGATGGTCGGGCGATGCTCGTCGGCGTGGTGTTGATGGTCTACCCCTATTTCATTACGAGCCCCCTCGCGGTCGTCGGAGTCGGCGTGCTCCTCATGGCGGGTCCCCTCGTGGCCAAGCGCCTAGGGTGGTAACGCGCGGATGACGAGAGGCCGCTCCGGCAAGCTGAAATGGGCGCTGGCGCTCGCGGCGCTCGCGTTGATGCTGGGCGGGGGAGCCTGGTACTGGATGGCGCGCGACGGCGACGCGCCCGAGTACCAGACGGC
>MHEO01000030.1:8463-12024 GCA_001803875.1 Nitrospirae bacterium RIFCSPHIGHO2_01_FULL_66_17
CGGTGAATTGATTCAGGCTGTGACGGCCACGGGGCAGCTCAACCCGGTCGTCAACGTTCAGGTGGGCAGTCAGATTTCGGGCATGATCCAGAAACTCTTTGTGGACTTCAACTCGCGGGTCACGGCGGGGCAGGTCATCGCGCAACTTGATCCCGCCACGTATCGGGCCGCGCTTCGCCAGGCCGAGGGCGAACTCGCCAGCGCCCGCGCCGCGTTGGAACTGGCGCGGGTCAAGGCGGGGAGAGCGGCGGAGCTGCGCGCCAAGGACCTGATCCCCCAGGCCGACGACGATCAAGCGCGCGCTGACCTGCACCAGGCCGAGGCGGCGGTCGCGATCAAGGAGGCCGCGGTGCAAAAGGCCCGGGTCGACGTGGACCGCTGCACGATCGTCGCGCCGATCGACGGCATCGTCATTTCCCGCAACGTGGACGTCGGCCAGACCGTCGCCGCCAGCCTCAGCGCGCCGACGCTGTTCGTCATCGCCAACGATCTGACCAAGATGCAGATCAACGCCAACGTTGCCGAGGCCGATGTCGGAGGTATCGCGGTCGGCCAGGACGTGGACTTCACGGTGGACGCCTTTCCCGCGCAGACGTTTCACGGCAAGGTTGCGCAGGTGCGGAACGCGCCGATCACGGTGCAGAACGTGGTGACCTACGATACGATCATCGAGGTCGGCAACCCCGAGTCGAAACTCAAACCGGGGATGACCGCCAATGTGTCGATCATCGTCGCGCGCCGCGAGAATGCGCTGACCGTTCCCAACGCCGCGCTGCGGTTCCGACCGCCGGATCGCTTGGAGCGGGGCGAGCCGAGGGGATCGACGCGTCCCGGCGCGGAAAATGGGCGGGACGGTGCGCGGTTTAACGAGACGCCCGCCGGACGGCCGGGGGGCGAACGCGTGTCGACCAGGATGGTGTATGTCCTGCCTGCCGGTCAGGCAAACGGCAGGCCCACCCCGGTGCAGATCAAGACAGGTATCAGCGACGGGATATCCACCGAATTGACCGAGGGCTTGCAAGAGGGAGAACGGGTCGTCACGGGCCTTCGCGTGTCCTCCGCGGAACCGCCTTCCACGACCAATCCCTTCCGCGGCACGAGGCGGTTCTAAGTGGCAGCGGGATGCCGGCGATGGGCGCGCTGATCAGGCTGGACAAGGTCTCGAAGACGTATCGCACCGGCGACATCGAGGTGCACGCCGTATGCGGCGTGAGCCTCGACATTGGCGCGGGCGAGTTCGTCGCCGTCATGGGCGCGAGCGGGTCGGGCAAATCCACGTTGATGAACATCCTGGGCTGCCTCGACCGGCCCACCAGCGGCCGGTACGTCCTCGACGGCGTGGAGGTGTCCGATTTGGACCGCGATCAGCTCGCCGACCTCCGAAACAGGAAATTGGGGTTCGTCTTCCAAGGGTTTCATCTCCTTTCCCGCACCTCGGCGCTGGAGAACGTCGAACTGCCGCTGTTGTATGCGCGCGGCCTCACGACGGCCCAACAGCGCGAGCGCGCCCTGCGTGCGCTCGATCTCGTCGGACTCGCCGACCGGGCCGACCATTATCCGAATCAATTGTCCGGCGGCCAGCAGCAGCGCGTGGCCATCGCCCGGGCGCTGGTCAACGAGCCAGTCTTGCTGCTCGCCGATGAACCGACCGGCAACCTCGACAGCCGCACCAGCGTGGAGATCATGGGCGTCTTCCAGCGTCTCAACGCCCAGGGCATCACCATCCTGATGGTGACGCACGAATCCGACATCGCCCGACACACCACACGTACTATCGTGATGCGCGACGGGCTCATCGTCGCCGACGCACCCGTCCGCGAGCGGCTCGACGCCGCCGTCGAATTGCGCCGCCTGCCGCCCGTTCAGCCGGTGGGGCCGTGACGCGATGAGACCCTTGGCCACCGCGAAGATCGCGTGGCGGGCGCTGCGCCGAAACCCGATGCGGTCCGCGCTGACGACCCTCGGGATCATCGTGGGCGTGGGAGCAGTGATTGCGATGGTGGGGATCGGCAACGGCGCGAAGGCCCAGGTGGAAGCGCAGATCGCGAGCCTCGGCCGGAACGTCATCCTGGTCTTCTCGGGTAGCACGACGGCCAGCGGATTGCACACCGGCATGGGGAGCGCCGGCACGCTGACGGTCGAGGACGCGGACGCAATCGGGCGCGAGATTTCCGGCGTGGTCGCGATCAGCCCCGAGGTGCGGATCGTCACGCAAATCGTTGCCGGCAATCAGAATTGGGCCACCCAGGTGCTCGGCGAATCGCCGGACTACTTCGAGATTCGCCAATGGGCGCTCGCCGAGGGCGCGCCGTTCACCGAGCGGGACGTGCGCAGCGCCAACAAGGTCGCCGTGATCGGCAGAACCACCGCGCAGCAACTCTACGGCGGCGACAGCCCGATCGGCCGGGTCGTGCGGATCAAGAACGTCCCGTTCGTCGTCGTCGGTCTGCTCGCGCCGAAGGGGCTGTCCGTGATGGGCACCGATCAGGACGACGTCATCGTCGTGCCTTACAGCGCGGCCATGAAGCGGGTGACGGGGACCACCACCCTGCGCTCGATCAGCATCCAAGCAGCCAACGCATCTCTTCTAGCGTTCTTGCCGCAGCAGATCGCGGAGTTATTGCGCCAGCGCCACCGAATCGGCCCCGGACGTGACGACGATTTCACCGTGCGGACGCAACAAGACATCGCCGAGGCCGCGACCGAGACCTCGCGGGTGATGACGACGCTGCTGGGCGCGATCGCCAGCGTCTCGCTCATCGTGGGGGGCATCGGCATCATGAACATCATGCTGGTCAGCGTGACCGAGCGCACGCGCGAGATCGGCATCCGCATGGCGGTGGGCGCCCACGCGCGCGACATTCTGATGCAGTTTCTCCTGGAAGCGATCGCCCTGAGTATGGCGGGAGGGGTGATCGGCATCGCGGTCGGGATCGTCACGGCAAAGGTGCTGTCGGCGGTGGCCAACTGGCCGACGTTGATTTCGGTCGAGTCGATCGCGGTGGCGTTCCTGTTCAGCGCGGCGGTGGGTATATTTTTCGGATTTTACCCCGCGCGCAAGGCCTCGCGGCTCGACCCGATTACGGCGTTACGCTATGAATAAACGAACGGCGGCCCTTGCCTTAGTCTTGGCGCTCACAATGAACCCCGTGCCCACGCGCGCCGGGGAGGCGCCCGATGTTCAGTCGCTGACGCTCCGGGAGTGCGTCGAGCGGGCGCTGGCCGGCAATCTCGATATCAGGATCGAGCGCGTCAATCCCGCGATCCAGTCCTGGAGCGTTGTGCTCGCGCAGGGCGTGTTCGACCCCTCGCTGGTGGGCGAGCTGAGCTACCAAGACGCGTCGGAGCCGCTGGCGCCCGAGCGGTCCGCGGCGCTCGGGCTCGGGACGTTGGAGGAGCAGCAGTTACAGACGCGCGCGGCGCTCACCGGCACGCTGCCCATCGGCACGCGTTACGAGCTTTCGGCGTTCGATACGCGATCCTCGGGCACGCTCGCGCCTTCGTTCGTGTACACCGGCACCACGAGCCTCACGTTGACGCAACCCTTGCTCAAAAACCTCG
>MHEO01000031.1:0-1973 GCA_001803875.1 Nitrospirae bacterium RIFCSPHIGHO2_01_FULL_66_17
GACCATGCGGTACGCCTCGACGATCTCGTCGTCGGTCACCAGGTTGATCTCGCCCTTGGATTCGCTCGCCGCCTCCACCGCGGTTTTCCAACTCGCGGGGTTGCCGATCCGGATCGCCGTCGCGATCGTGCGGGGCTTCTCCACGACGTGGCCGAGCACGATCGGCGCCGCGCCCGCGGCTTGAAACCCGAGCATCCGCGGCAGCGACACGGTCTTGCCCCGCGCGTGGTACTCGCGGTAGCCGCGCCAGTACGCCGTGATGTTGCCCGCGTTGCCCACCGGGAGGACGTGGATGTCCGGCGCCCGCCCCAACTGGTCGCAGACCTCGAACGCGGCCGTCTTCTGGCCCTCGATGCGGTACGGGTTGATCGAGTTCACGAGCGTCACGGGATACCGCTCCGCCACGGCCTTGACGATCGCGAGCGCCTCGTCGAAGTTGCCCTCGACCTGGATCACCCGCGCGCGGTGGATCATGGCCTGCGCCAGCTTGCCCATCGCGATCTTGCCCTCCGGGATCAGGACGAACACCGCCATCCCGGCCCGGGCTCCGTAGGCGGCCGCCGACGCCGAGGTGTTACCGGTCGACGCGCAGATCACCGCCCCCGCGCCCGCCTCCGCCGCCTTGGAGATGGCCAGCGTCATCCCGCGGTCCTTGAACGACCCGGTCGGGTTCGCGCCCTCGAACTTGAGGAACAACCGCAGCGCCGGGTTGATCGCCGCCGCCAGGTTCTTCGTCTCGATGAGCGGCGTGTTGCCCTCGTTGAGGGTCACCACGGGCGTGGCCTCGCTCACCGGCAGAAACTCCCGGTAGTGGGTGATCACGCCCCGCCACAGCTCCATCGTCAATCCCCCTCCCCCTCGACGCGGATCAGCACGGTCTTGTCGAGCACCGCGGACAGGCCGTCGATCTCGGCCAGCGCCCGGCGGACGTCGCGCTCCCGCGCGCGGTGCGTCATCATCACCACCGGCACGGGCCCGCCCGCCTTGCGCCCCTTCTGGATGACCGACGAGATGCTGATGTTGTATTGGCCGAGCACGCCCGAGATCGTCGAGAGCACGCCGGGGTGGTCCAGGGCCGCGAACCGCAGATAGTACAGGCTCGTGATCTCGTCCATCGCGATCAGGCGGAGGTGGCGCCGCTCCTCGGCGGGATAGGCGGCCGGCGGCACGCGGCCGGCGACGCCCTTGAGGAGGTCGCGCCCGATTTCGATCACGTCGCTCACCACCGCGCTCGCGGTCGGCTGGTCCCCCGCGCCCCGCCCGTAGAACAGCCCCTGCCCCACGTAGTCGCCGACCACGTAGATCGCGTTGAACACGCCGCCGACCTGCGCCAACAGGTAGTCCTCCGGAATCATCGTGGGGTGGACCCGCGCCTCGATCGCCCCCTGCTGGGCCTTCGCGATCGCGAGCAGCTTGATCCGGTAGCCGAACTCCCGGGCGAACTCGATGTCGACAGGGGTGATCGCGCTGATCCCCTCGGTGTAAATCTCCTTGAGGTTGACCGGCGTCCCGAAGGCCAGCGCCACCAGGATGGCCAGCTTGTTGGCCGAATCCACGCCCTCCACGTCGCTCGTCGGGTCGGCCTCGGCGTATCCCGCCCGCTGCGCCTCGGCCAGGACCTCCGCGAACGGCTTGCGCTCGTCGGTCATCTTGGTCAGGATGAAATTCGACGTGCCGTTGATGATCCCGTAGATCGACTCGATGTGGTTGGCCGACAGGCCTTCCTTGAGCGCGCGGATGATCGGGATCCCGCCGCCCACCGAACCCTCGAATTCGAAATCGACGCCGTGCGCCGCCGCGGCGGCGAAGAGTTCCTCGCCCGCCGAGGCCAGGAGCGCCTTGTTGGCCGTTACCACGTGCTTGCCCCGCGCCATCGCGGTCAGGAGGTATCGCCTGGCCGGCTCGATGCCGCCGATCAGCTCGATCACCACGTCGATCGCGGGATGGGCAAGCACCTCGTCGGCGTCGGCCGT
>MHEO01000031.1:1985-2214 GCA_001803875.1 Nitrospirae bacterium RIFCSPHIGHO2_01_FULL_66_17
CTGGAGGCTCACCCCGCGATCGCGCGTGACGTCGAGATCGGCCACCTTGATCAGTTCGATCGGCACCCCCAGGCGACGGCGCAGGAGGTCGGCGTTCTGCCGCAACAGCTTCACCACGCCGGACCCGACGGTGCCGAAACCGATGAGACCGACGCCGATGCTGGACTTTGTTGGGGTCGGCAACGCCACGCCCTACGCCCCGCGTTTCAACACGCGCTTGAGGCCCTGG
>MHEO01000031.1:2234-14388 GCA_001803875.1 Nitrospirae bacterium RIFCSPHIGHO2_01_FULL_66_17
CTCGTTCTCCACCAGCGCGAAGCGCACGCCGTCGTCGCCGTACTCGCCGAACCCGATCCCCGGCGACACCGCCACCTTGGCGTCGGTGAGCAGCCGCTTCGCGAACTCGAGCGACCCCAGCGGCCGAAACGCCTCGGGGATCGGCGCCCAGACGAACATCGTTGCGCGCGGCTTCTCCACCGCCCAGCCGATGCGGTTGAGCCCGTTCACCAACACGTCGCGCCGCCTGCGGTACGTGTCGACGATCTCGCCCACGCAGTCCTGGGGGCCGTTCAAGGCCACCGTCGCGGCGATCTGGATGGGCTGAAAGATGCCGTAATCCAGATAGCTCTTGAGCTTGGCCAGCGCGCCAACCATCTCGCGATTGCCCACGCAGAACCCCACCCGCCACCCCGGCATGTTGTAGCTCTTCGACAGCGTGAAGAACTCGACGCCCACCTCCTTCGCGCCCGGCACCTGCAGGAAACTCGGCGCGCGATAGCCATCGTACACCAGGTCGGCGTACGCGAGATCATGCACCACCATCAGCCCGTTCTCGGCCGCGAAGTCGACGATCTGCTTGAAGAACCCGAGATCGACCACGCGGGTGGTCGGGTTGTGCGGAAAGTTGATGATCAGCATCTTCGGCCGCGGCCACGTTTGCTTGTACGCCGCCGTCATGTCCTCGAAAAAATCGGAGTCATTGCGGAGGGGGATGCTCTTCACCTGCCCGCCCGCGATGATCACGCTGTAGGGGTGGATCGGATACGTGGGGCTCGGCGTCAACACCACGTCGCCCGGCTCGACCACCGCCAGTGCCAGATGCGAGAGCCCCTCCTTGGAACCGATCGTGGCGATCACCTCGGTCTCGGGATCGAGGACGACGCCGTAGTGGCGCGCATACCACGACGCCATGGCCTCGCGGAGCTTCGGAATCCCCTTGGAGAGCGAGTAGCGGTGATTTTTTGGATTCTTCACCGCCTCGATGAGCTTGTCCTGGATGTGCTTGGGCGTGGGCATGTCGGGGTTGCCCATCCCGAAGTCGAGGATATCCTCCCCGCGCCGCCGCGCCTCCGTCTTCATCGCGGTCACGATGCTGAAGACGTAGGGCGGGAGACGTTTGATCCGTGAAAACCCGTCCACCGGCCCCCCCAAGCCGGGTCGCCGCGGCCCCACCCCGGCCGGCGGCTCCCGAAAAACCCCGCCCCATCATACGGAACAGCCTCGCCTTTGTCAAACCGGCAATGCCCCGACGCGTCCGTGAAAGCCTCGTGATTCCACGCAGTTGGACCACTCACCGTCGGACGCGAGGGGAGCCCGGCTTGATTTTTCGACCCTCCGATGCCACAATGCCGCGCACTCCACCCGGGAGACCGATGGCGCAACTCGGTGTGAAGCTCGACCATGTCGCCACGCTGCGGCAAGTCCGCGGCGGGGGCGAGCCCAACCTGGCCGCCGCGGCCGTTCTGGCCGAGATGGGCGGCGCGGATTGGATCATCGCCCACCTGCGGGAGGACCGGCGGCACATTCAGGAACGGGATGTGTCCGCGCTCCAGCAGATCGTCGCCTCGAAGCTGACGATCGAGATCTCGCTCGCGGAGCGGATGCTCAAGTTCGCGTTGGAGCTGCGCCCCGCGCGCGTCACGCTGGTGCCGGAGCAGCCCATGGAGTTGACCACCGAGGGCGGGCTCGACCTGATCGGCAAGCGCGAGCAGGCGGCTCAGGCCGCCACCACGCTGCGGCAGGCGGGCATCGCGGTGACGCTGCTCATCCAGCCGCTGGTCGACGACGTGAGGACGTGCCACCGGATGGGACAGGCCGGCCTGGGCGTGGAGCTTAACGCCACCGGGTACGCCGCCGCCAAGACGCCCGCCGACCGCCAGGCGTGGGCGGAGCAGATCGCGAACGCCGCCCGGCTGGCCTCCAAACTCGGGATACCGACCCAGATCGGCCACGGCCTCACCGTCGACGCGGTCCGTGCCTTCGCCGGCGTCGCGGACATCGCGCAGTACAACGTGGGGCACGTGATCGCCGCGCGCGCGATCCTGGTCGGGATGGAACAGGCGGTGCGCGAGATGAAAGCGGCGGCCGCGCCGAGATCGTGACATCGGCCAGATCGTGACATCGGAAGGATTCGCGGCATGAACAGTCTCTGGTCTGATCGTGACGCGCAGGGCCTGGACGGCCTCGCGGCGCTGGTGTACACCTCCCGCCTGATCGGCGCCGACCCGAACCTGGTGCTCTGGGGCGGCGGCAACTCCTCCGTCAAGGTGACCGGGAAAGATCACACCGGCAAACCCGCGCGCATCCTGTACATCAAGGGCAGCGGCTCGGACATGCGGACGATCACCGCCCAGCACTTCACGCCGCTGCGCCTGGACGACCTGCTGCCGCTCATGCCGCGCCCGTCGATGACCGACGAGGACATGGTGGCGTACCAGGCGAAATCGACGCTGGAACCGGCGGCGCCCAAACCGTCGATCGAAACGCTCCTGCACGCGTTCATTCCCGCGACGCACATCTATCACACGCACGCGGACGCGATCTGCACGCTGACCGACATCCCGCGCAGCCATGAGGTCATCCGGGACCTCTACGGCGACGAGATCGTGGTCGTCCCGTACTCCCGTCCCGGCTTCCTGCTCTCCAAGCGGACGGGCGACGCGGTGGCCGCCCACCCGAAGGCGCGGGCGGTCATCCTCGATAAACACGGGCTCATCACCTGGGGGGACACCGCCAAGGCGGCCTACCTCGACACGGTGCGGTACGTGACGATGGCGGAGCGCTACATCCAGTCGAAGCGGCCCAAGCCGCCGCGCCCGTCAAAATCGCCCGCGCGGGCCGCGACGGCCCGGCACGAGCTGGCCGCGGCGATCGCGCCGGTGCTGCGGGGCGAGGTCAGCCGCAATAAGCCCGTCATCCTCCTGTACGACGACCGACCGGAGGTCCTGGAATTCCTTCGGACGGTCGATCCCGCCCAACTCACCGGCCCCTTCACGCCGGACCACCTGCTCTACACCAAGCCCTGGCCGTTGATGCTCGACCCCAGGATCGCGCACGACGAGCGCGCGGTCCTGGTCGCCCTGCGGAAGGCCTTGGAGCGGTACCGGCAGCACTACGTCGAGTATTTCACCAAGCACAAGACGCCGGGGGTGACGATGGGCGATCCCAACCCCCGGATCATCCTGATTCCCGGCATCGGTCTGTTCACCACCGGCAAGACCCGGCGCGAGACGACCATTGCCCGCGACCTGTCCCTGCACACCATGGGCGTGATCCAGGCGGCGTCGGCGATGGGCGGCTACCGGCCGCTCCCGGCTCGGGATCTCTGCGACTTTGAATACTGGCCGATGGAGAATTACAAGCTGACCCTGGCCCCGCCCGAACGGCCGCTGTCGCGCGCCATCGCGCTCATCACCGGCGCCGCCGGCGGGATCGGACGGGCGATCGCCGAGCGCCTGCTGGCCGATGGCGCGGTCGTGGTCATGACCGACGTCGATCTCGACGCGACGCAAAAGCTCGCGGACGAGTACGGGCGTCGGTTCGGCGAGGGCCACGCGGTCGCGATCAAGATGGACGTGACCGACGAACGGTCGGTGCGGAACGCGTTCCGCGAGGCGGCACTGGCCTTCGGCGGGCTGGACGTGTTCGTGTCCAACGCGGGGATCGCGCGCTGCGCGCCGATCGAGCGCCTCAGCCTGGCCGATTGGAACGAGTCGGTGGCGGTGAACGCGACCGGCCACCTGCTGGCCTCACAGGAGGCGATCCGCGTCATGCGCGCGCAGGCGATGGGCGGCTCGATCGTGGTGATCTCCACGAAGAACGTCTTCGCGCCCGGCCAGGACTTCGGCGCCTACTCGGCGTCCAAGGCGGCCCAGAATCAACTCGCGAAGATCATGGCGATCGAACACGCCCGGCACGGGATCCGCGTGAACATGGTCAACCCCGACGGGGTCTTCCTCCACTCGGGATTATGGTCGCCGGAGATCCGCGCCGAGCGGGCCAAGGCCCACGGCATTCCGGTCGAAGACGTCGAGGAGTTCTACGCCAAGCGGAATTTGTTACAGACCAAAATCCTGCCGTCGGACGTGGCCGAAGCCGTGCTCTTCTTCGCCTCCAACCGTTCGTCGAAGACCACCGGCGCGGTCTTGCCGGTCGACGGCGGCGTCAAAGAAGCCTTCCCGCGCTAGGAGCCTGTCCATGAAGGGCCATCTGCGGCGTTGTCAGTCGGCCTTGCGTGCTCACGTACGACTCAGTACGCTCCGCGCGCAAGGCCTCCTTCCGCCTTGCATCTGACCCTTCCTGAACAGGCTCCAACACCCGAATACTCGGACAGGGTCCTAGATCGGCAGTAGCCGGCGCACGCCCAGGAATCGCGTGCGCCAATAGGTCACCCCGAGGCTCTGGGTGTTGACTACGCCGTTCGTGCTCGGCGCGTGGATGAAGCGGCCGTCTCCGACGTAAATTCCCACGTGCAGTGATTTCTCGCCCTCGATCCGAAAGTACACCAGATCGCCCGGCTGCATCGCGACGGGCGTGATCGCCTCGCCGGATCGGACTTGATCGACCGACCGGCGCGGGAGGTCCATCCCGGCCGCCTGCCGGAACACGTACGCGATGTACCCCGTGCAATCGAAACCGGCGGGCGTGGTCCCGCCGAAGTGGTAGGGCGTTCCCAGCAGCGACGTGGCGGTCCGGATGACGCGTTGCCGGACCTCCGCGACCGGTTGAACCGGCGCCGCCATCAGCGCGTCGTAGTCAAAGCCCGGCGCCGTCGGCCCGTGTGCGGGTGGGCGCGCGCCCGCGCACGCGGACAGCGCCAGCGCCAAGAGTCCGATCGCAATCGCTCGTCCCATCGCACGAGACGATAGCAAACCCTCCCCGATCGGCAAATCCTACCGTGGAATGCCGACCCGGCGGGCAGGCTTCTCTTGTCGATGCGGCGCGTTACTTCCCGATTAGCGCGCAGTACAGGTCGGTGACGTTGGTGCGGGTGGGGCCGGTTTGGAGGGTTTGGGCCAGGCTGTGGAAGAAGGTGTACGAGTCGTTCTGATCCAGAAAGCGCTGCGGCTGCATCCCCAGCGCCTGGGCGCGCTCCAGGGTGGCGCCGTCGGCCACGGCGCCGGCCGCGTCGGTGGAGCCGTCCAAGCCGTCGGTGCCGCACGCGAACACGGTGACCTTTTTCAGCCCCGCGATCTCCAGCGCCAGCGCCAGCGTGAACTCCTGGCAGCGCCCGCCCGCGCCCATTCCACGAACCGTCACGGTCGTCTCGCCGCCCGCCAGCAGCGCGGCCGGGCGCTTGATCGGCCGGTCGGCGGCCACGATCTCGCGGATGATCGAGCCGAACACCTTGGCCACCTCGCGCGCCTCGCCGGTGAGCGACGATGAGAGGATGACGGGGTGGTAGCCGAGCCGCCTCGCCTGCGTGGCCGCGGCGTCGAGCGACACGCGCACGTCGCCGATGATCACATTGTGGACCTTGGCGAATGCGGGATGGTTGGGCTTTGGCGTTTCGCTCGACCCGCTCCGGCTGCCCTGCACCAGATGATCCTTGATCGCCTGCGGGATCTTGTCCCACAGATCGTAATGGTGGAGGATCGCCATCGCGTCGTGAAACGTCGTGGGATCGGGCACGGTGGGGCCCGATCCGATGCCGGCCAGGTCGTTGCCCACCACGTCGGAGAGCACGAGCGTCAACACCGTCGCGGGCGCCGCCGCGGTCGCCATGTTCCCGCCCTTGAGGTGGGACACGTGTTTACGGACCGCGTTGATCTCCTGGATCGTCGCGCCCGAGCGCAGGAGCAGGGTCGTCACCACCTGCTTGTCGGTCAGGCTCACGCCCTCGACGGGCGCCGGCAGCAGCGCCGACGCGCCGCCGGAGAGCAGGACGATCACGAGATCCCGCTCGCCGGCCTTCTTGATCAGCTCCAGCACGCGCTGGCCCGCGGCGAGGCCGGTCCGGTCCGGGATCGGATGCCCCGCCTCGACGACCTCGATCCGCGACAGCGCGCCGCCGTGACCGTAACGGGTGACGACGAGCCCCGCGTCGATGCGGGTCTTGAGAAGCTGCTCGACCGCCGCCGCCATCGGGACGACGGCCTTTCCCCCTCCGACGACGAGGACGCGATCGTACTTGGTGAGGGGATACGACGCCTTCCCGGCGAGCAGCCGGCGATTCTTGACGGAAAGCGCGCGCCTGACGAGGAGAGCGGGATCAGCCGCCCGAACGGCGGCCGCAAGGAGGGCGGTGATCGATTGTCGGCCTTTGGTGTGCTCGGATGCCAGGAGGTCAGCCCCCTTACGAGAGGTTCACCGCAAGAGAGGTTCACGTGGCGAACCCCTCCCCACCGTTCTTAGACCGTCTTGGGCAACTTCTCCCAGTCCGCCAGAAACTTTTTCAGTCCGATGTCCGTGAGCGGGTGCTTGGCCAACTGCATCAGCACCGCGTAGGGCATCGTCGCGACGTGAGCGCCCAGCATGGCCCCCTCGACGACGTGGAGCGGATGACGGACGCTGGCCACCAACACCTGGGTGGAAAACCCGTAATTGCGATAGATCGTTACGATCTGCTTGATCACGTCCATGCCCTGCTCGCTGATGTCGTCGAGCCGCCCCACGAACGGGCTGATGAACGAGGCCCCCGCCTTGGCGGCCAGCAGCGCCTGGGTCGACGAGAAGCACAGCGTGACGTTGGTCTTGATCCCCTCGCGGCTCAATTGCCGGACGGCTTTGAGTCCTTCGGGAATGAGGGGCACCTTGACCACGACGTTGTGGTGGATCTTGACGAGCTCGCGCCCCTCGCGCACGATGCCCTCGGCGTCCACCGCGGTCACCTCGGCGCTGATCGGGCCGTCGACGATCCGGCAGATGTCCGCGATGAGCTGCGCGAACGGCCGCCCTTCCTTGGCGACCAGCGACGGATTGGTCGTGACCCCGTCGATGAGGCCCATCGCGGCCGCGTCGCGGATCTCGGTGAGATTGGCGCTGTCGAGGAACAATTTCATGGAATCACCCTCGCCGATCGGTTGAGTCGGCGCGCGGCGCTGCGGCGGGAGAGAACGCGTCGGCGCATGCCCGGCTGCAAAACGCGTGATCGACCCCGTCGATCCTCCGGATCACCGCCCGCGCCCTGGGAACGTACGTCGAGCACACGGGGTCGAGCACCATGGCCTCCGCAGCCAGACTCCCCGTCCGCCGGGATCGGGCGCTCCGCCCCCACGCGAGCAACAGGACCACGAGGAGCAGTCCCAATCCGGCATACACCGCCAGACGAACCATCGCTACGACCGCCCCCCTTATACTCCGTCCGGACTCGCGTTGTCAAGCAAGATATTCACGGGGGACATATCGACCGGGCGGGGACGCGGCCTTACCGCGTCAATCGCGCCGCTGGCCCACAAAGACGAGCACCCAGACCGTCAGAACTCGTCCGATCCTTCCAAAGACCCTGGCCCCGGTCTCACGGGTGACGATCAAAAATTTGACGGTCAATTCCCGGGCGAGGAACGGCGACACCGGCCGCGCTTCCCGGATCAGGGGCAGGAATCGGATCGAGACCGCCAGCCTGAGCACGGCCGACAGCAGGAAAAGGATCTGGATGTTGGAGACGAGCGGCACATGGAGGGCGCCCAGGCGGACGACGTTCGGCAACCAAGGGATGAGCAGGCCGCCGAGCGACGCGCCGAGCACCGTCCCGACCGCGTTGGAGGTGTTGTAGACGGCCACGCACTGGGCGCGTTTGGGGGGTGTGACCGTGTCGAAGATGAAATTGCCCATCGCGAGGGAGAAGCCGGACCAGCTCACACCCGCGAACATCTGAATCACCAGGATCAGGTAAAAGTTCGTCGTGCACAGCCACAGGAGCGGGATGACCGGCAACAATAGACCCGTGAGCGTGAGGACCTGCTTGTTACCGAAACGGTCGCAGAACCGCCCCCAGCCGGGGAGGATCAGAAACTGCGCCACCACCGTTGCGGCGGTGGCGAACATGAACTCCAGGTACGTAAAGTGGAGGTCGCGCAGCAGGTACGGCGCGATGAACGGGCCGGACACCTGGACCGCGAAGTGGATGAACGCGATGTAGGCGACGAACCGGCCAAAGTTGCTGTGCCGTCCGTCGCGGAGGAACTGCCAGAGCGAAAACCGGTCCTCGGCGGCCGCGGTGTAGGGCGGTTCGGCCATCCGGGACACGTAGTACGCGGAGGCAAACCGGGCCAACAGCGCCACCAGAAAGAGAACAGCGAAGCCCAGCGCGACGCGGCCCATCTGCTCGGCGCGGTGAAGAATCACGCCGCCCACGCAGAGCGCGGCGAACGCCGCGACGCTCATCGCGCGGTTGCGGCGCCCGAAATAGCGGCCTCGCCGGTTCGAATCGACGAGATCGCCCATCAGGCTGTTCCAGGCGGGGCTCGCAAAATGTCCCGCCATGAAATAGACGGTGACGGCCCCGATGAGCCACCAGACCGGTCCCTCCGTGAACACGAAGGGGATCGCCAGGACGAACAGCCAGCTCAGGGCTTGGCCGAAGACGCCGGTCAGGATCAGCGCCTTGCGGTTCTTAAGGCGATGGAGCAGCCACACCGACACGAATTGAAACGACGCCCCCAGCCACTGCGGGAACGCGGCAAGCATGGCAATCTGCGGGTTGGTGGCCTTCAGAAAGATCGCGAACGCGCCTAGATAGCTCTCGCCGATGCCCGACATCACCGACGCCCACACGCCGTCCCGCTTCGAAAAAAGCAGGCTCTGCCGGATCTGCGGCTCGGAGGGAACGCGGGGGGCCGGGGCGGAATGCGGAACGGAACTCGAGCTGACGTCGTACACGGTGTTGCCGACCTCCGGGAACTGCTGGGAGTATAGCATCCCGCGCGACCGCGCGGGGACTGACGGGACGGTCAGATGGTGGTGTGCCGGATGATCTTGCCTTCGACCAGGTAGACGACCATCTCGGCCACGTTGGTCGCGTGGTCCGCGATCCGTTCGATGTACTTCGCGACGAACGTGATCCGGATCGCGCGCCGGATCGTCTGCGGGTCTTCGATCATGTAGGACAAGAGTTCGCGGAAGATCTGGCTGGTGAGGTCGTCCACGAACGCGTCGGACCGGCAGACCTTGCGAGCGAGGTCGGCATTGCGGTTGACGAACGCGTCGAGCGCTTCCTTGACCATCGTGCGGGCGCACTCCGCCATGCGCGGGATGTCGATGTACGGCTTGAGTTGCGGCTCTTCGGTCAGCTCCAGCGCTCGCTCGCAGATGTCTTCCGCCAGATCGCTCATCCGTTCCAGGTCGGTGGAGATCTTCATCGCGGTGGTGATGAAGCGGAGGTCGCTCGCCGTCGGCTGGCGGAGCGCGATCAGGCGGATGCACTCCTCGTCGATCTCCACGTCGTAGGCGTTGACCTGGTGGTCGGTGGCGATGACGGTTTTGGCCAACTCGGTGTCGCGCTCAACGAGCGCTTTGATCGCGTTGGCCACCTGGGTTTCGACCAGCGCCCCCATGCGGAGGATGCGTTCTTTGAGCGCGGTCAGCTCTTCGTCGAACACTCTCATATATATCCCTAGAAGTATCCGGGCATGCTCGGCTGTTGGAGCCTGTTCAGGGATGGCCAGATGCAAGGCGGAAGAAGGCCTTGCGCGCGGAGCGTACTGGCTCGTACGTGAGCACGCAAGGCCGACTGACAACGCAGCAGATGGTCATTCATGGACAGGCTCCCGCTCCTAGCCGAATCGCCCGGTGATATAGTCCTCAGTCACCTTATCGCGCGGGTTGGTGAAGATCTGCGATGTCGGCCCGAACTCCACGAGCTGGCCCAGCATGAAAAACGCCGTCGTGTCCGAGACGCGGGCCGCCTGCTGCATGTTGTGCGTGACGATCACCATCGTATAGTTTTTCTTGAGATCAAGCAACAGCTCTTCGATCCGGCCCGTCGCGATGGGGTCCAGCGCGGAGCACGGCTCGTCCAGCAGGAGGACCTCCGGCTCGACCGCCAGGGCGCGGGCAATGCACAGCCGCTGCTGCTGGCCGCCCGAGAGCGCCAGCGCGCTGTGATGGAGTTTGTCCTTGACCTCGTCCCACAACGCCGCCTTCTTGAGGCTCTCCTCCACCAGCGCGTCCAGCCGGGCGCGCTCTTTGATCCCGCACAGCCGCGGGCCGTAAGCGACGTTGTCATAGATCGGCTTCGGAAACGGGTTCGGCTTCTGAAAGACCATCCCGATTCGCAGCCGGATTTCGATGGGGTCGACGCCCGGGGCGTACAGGTCCTGGCCCTTGAAGAGGACGCGGCCCGCCACCCGAAACCCGGGCATCAGGTCGTTGATGCGGTTCAGGCAGCGGATGAACGTGCTCTTGCCGCAGCCGGACGGCCCGATCACGGCCGTGATCCGCCGCTCCATCATCGAGAGCGACATGTTCCGCAGCGCCTGGGTGTGCCCGTACCAGGCGTTGAGGTCGTGGACTTCGAGCGCGGTGGTCTCGTCCATCGTCAGAGATTCAATCGCTTTTGATACCGCTGGCGGAGGAACACCGCCAGCGCGTTCATCAGCAACAGGACCGCCAGGAGCACCAGGATCGCCGCGGCCGCGTTCGCGTGAAACCCGGCTTGAGGCCGGGACACCCAATTAAAAATCTGGATCGGCAGGGCCGTAAAGGGCGCGAAGAGACCGTCGGGCAGAAACGCCACGTACGTGAGCGCGCCGATGGTGATCAGCGGCGCCGCCTCGCCGATCGCGCGCGAAAACGCGAGGATCGAGCCCGTCAGAATCCCCGGCAGCGCGAGCGGCAACACCTGGTGCCAGATCGTCTGCCAGCGATCGGCCCCCAGCGCGAACGAGGCTTCGCGGATCGACCGCGGCACGGTGCGCAGCGCTTCGCGCGACGAGATGATGATGATCGGCAGCACGAGGAGCGCCATCGTCAGCGCGCCGGACAGCAGGCTCCGGTCGAATCCCATCGCGCGCACGAACAGCTCCAGGCCCAGTAACCCGTAGATGATCGACGGCACGCCGGCGAGGTTGGAGATGTTGACCTCGACCACGCGCGAGAACCACGACTTGCCCGCGTACTCCTCGAGATAAATCGCCGCGCCCACGCCGATGGGGAACGCGAAGACGGCGGTCAGCAGGATCAGGCACACGGTCCCCACGAGCGCGGAAAGGATCCCGGCCTCTTCCGGCTTGCGCGACGGGAAGCTCGTGAGAAATTGCCACGACAGCCGCCCCGCGCCGTCGGCGATCGCGTCGAGCAACAGCAGCGCAAGGCTTCCCAAGGCGATGGCGAGCGTCGTCACGGCGAGGGCTTTGAACCCCAGCTCCATTCGCCGGCGGCGCGACAGCATGCGCGCGAGCGTGTGCGCCTCGATCCTCATCCGACCTGCTCCCGAAACCGCTGCTTGATCCACTGGCTGACAAGGTTCAGCGCCAGCGTCCCCAGAAACAGCATCATCCCCACGGCAAAGATCGTCCGGTACTCGATCGTCCCCGTCGGCGTGTCGCCGAGACTCACCTGGACGATGTACGCCGTCATCGTCTCGATCGGCACGGTGGGATTGAGCGTCAGGCGCGGCTGCTGACCCGCCGCGATCGCCAGGATCATCGTCTCGCCGATCGCGCGCGAGACCCCCAACAGCAGCGATGCCGCGATGCCCGAGAACGCCGCCGGAACAACGACCTTCACGGCGACCTGGAGCTTCGATGAGCCCAGCGCGTACGCCCCCTCGCGCAAACTCTGCGGCACGGCGTACATCGCGTCTTCGCTGAGCGAGGACACCATCGGGATGATCATGAGGCCGATCACGATCCCGGGGCTGAGCGCGTTGAAGCCCGACAGCGAAGGGATGACGGTCTGCAGCAGCGGCGTGACGAAGAGCAGCGCGAAGTAGCCGTACACGACGGTCGGCACGCCCGCCAAGACCTCCAAGACCGGCTTCACGAGATGCCGCACACGGTCCGTGGCGTACTCCGACAGATACAAGGCACTGACCAGGCCGATCGGCGTCGCGACGCACACGGCGATCCCGGCGGTGAGCACCGTGCCGGCGACGAGCGGCAGGATGCCGAAGTGCTTGTCCGCAAAGAGTGGCGTCCACTGGGTGTCGGTCAGAAACGCGAGCAAGGACACTTCGCGGAAGAACGCGAGGGTTTCGACCAGCAGCACCGCAACGATGCCGAGCGTGGTCAGG
>MHEO01000031.1:14432-15270 GCA_001803875.1 Nitrospirae bacterium RIFCSPHIGHO2_01_FULL_66_17
CTCCCGGTAGCGCCCCCGCGTGAGGTGATGGAGCGTCGTGGCCGTCATGCCCGATCCATCGGCCTACTTCGACTCCGCCGCCAGCAGCGATTCCAGCGTGACGCCGATCTGCGAGCCCTTGCCCCCGAAGATCGAGCCGGTGGTCCGCGTGTCGAACCGCGTGAGCGCCA
Source organism: Nitrospirae bacterium RIFCSPHIGHO2_01_FULL_66_17 (assembly GCA_001803875.1). Lineage (GTDB taxonomy): Bacteria > Nitrospirota > Nitrospiria > 2-01-FULL-66-17 > 2-01-FULL-66-17 > 2-01-FULL-66-17. The sequence continues at coordinate 14,603 of MHEO01000031.1, forward strand.
ACTCGTAGACCTGATCCGACAGCGGGATGTAGCCCACCTCGCGGACCAGCGGCCGCCCCTTCGTCAGGTAGAACTTCACGAACTCCGCCACCTCCGGTCGGTCCGCCGCAGCGCGGCTGACGTACACGAAGATCGGTCGCGCCAGCGGCTGGTATGTGCCGTTCTTCACGGTCTCGATCGTCGGCAGGATCGGGCCGGCGCCGTTCTTCGGGTTGTCGTCGTCGATGGCCACCAGCTTGAGCCGCTCCTTGTTGTTCTCGTAGTACGCAAACCCGAAGAACCCGAGGGCGAGCGGATCGGTGGCGATTCCTTGAACCAGCACGTTGTCATCCTCGCTCGCCGTGAAGTCGCCGCGGCTGGCGTGTTCCGTGCCGACGATCGCCTCGGTGAAGTAGTCGTACGTGCCGGAATCCACCCCGGCGCCGAACAGATGGATCTCCTTGTCCGGCCACCCCGCGCGGATCTGGCTCCAGCGCGTGATCTTGCCCTGCGCCGCCGGCTCCCAGAGCTTCCTCAGCTCGGCGACGGTCATGGTCGTCGCCCACGTGTTCTTGGGGTTGACCATGACCGCGATCCCGTCGTACGCGACTGGAAGCTCGATGTAGTCGACCTTCTTGGCCGCGCACTGCTGCACCTCGGTCGGCTTGATGGGCCGCGACGCGTCCGAA
>MHEO01000032.1:0-34902 GCA_001803875.1 Nitrospirae bacterium RIFCSPHIGHO2_01_FULL_66_17
CAACCGGAGCCGGGTCGTCCGCCACCCGATGTCGGTCACGTACCCCTCCTCCCCGCTCTCGAGGCGGATGAAGTGCCCCACCCGGATCGACCGCTCCATCAGGATGTGAATCCCCGCGAACAGGTTGGAGAGCGTGTCCTGCAGGGCGAGCGCGACCGCGAGCCCGCCGACGCCCAGCGCGGTGAGCAGGGGCGCGATGGACACGCCGAGCGTGCCCAGCAGGATCAGGACGCCGAGGCTGATCACGAAGCCCTTGAGGACGACGTAGGTCAGCCCGGTGGCGGCCAGGGGCAGGTCGGCGCGCCTGGCGGCGAAGCGCAGCAGGTGTTCCGCGGCGTTGGCCGCGACGAACGTGAACGAGAGGATCACCAGGATGTGCAGGAGCGAGAACGACGCCTGGATGATCCGCGGCGGGAGGACCGACGTCCCGATGGCGAGGTACAGGCCGAGCGCGATTGCCCAGGTGATCGACGGCCCCCGGATGACGCTCAGCAGGATGTCGTCGATCTCGGTCTCGGTCTTCGCGGCCCAGCGGCGCAGGAGTGAGAGCAGCAGGCGCCGCGCGAACAGCGCCAGGCCGGCCGCCGCGACGAAGATTGCCGAGGAGGACACGAGCTGGCGAAGCAGGGTGGGATCCATGCAGGTCTCCGGCTAACGTATCCCGCGCGGCGGAGTCAAACCGCGCGCCCCCACCCATCCCCCCTTTACAAAAGGGGGGCGAGGGGTGATTCTCTGTTCAGGGCGAAAGGGCGGCTGTGTCCAAGAGAGCTTCTTTGCCCTTGTGCGAGCCGTACACAAGAGCTCGTGGCCCAATTCATGGGCCGATGACCGCCAACCCCGAAATATGGTTGGCAATCCGATGGAATTCCCCCAGATTGCTCGTGACGACTGCGGCGCCGATCCGGCGCGCCGTCAGTGCAATCAGGATATCGTTCATGAGCCCCAGCCGGTCGCCCCGGACCGTACCATAGAGAGCACGAAAGACGACGCCGGCTTGATCAAAAGCCCAGACGTCCGGCGCAATGACGCGGCTCGGGGGAAACGCGTCCTTGAGTCGATCGACAGCTTTTTTTCGTCTTGGCGTATCAGCGCCCACATCGAGCTCTAAGACAACGACTGAGGAGAGAAAGCGGATTGTTTTCCCGACCGGGCCGATCACCCAGTTCGCGTGGAGCCCCGCGCGCAGGTAGTCGATAAAGACGTTCGTGTCGAGAACGACTTTGGCCCCTACTGGTAAGGCCACGGCTGTTTGTCGCCTTTGAGAATCCCTTTCAGCGGCTTCATCGCCTTCACGAGGTGCTCGTCTTCCATGAGCAGCGCAAGCGCCTTGTCGATGGCCTCCCGCTCAGACCGTGCCCCAAAATAACGCTTGGCAAAGTCGATCTTTCGTTGATCAAGTTTCAGGTGCTTGTGTTTGAGCGCCGGTTCTCCCATGGAAGGTCCCCTTTGTGTACATGCCGTGTACACACACTAGCGAATCTCGGCTGAAAAATCAATTGCCCTGATGTGCTGGGCCTGAGCCGAGACGCCTACCCCAGCATCCCCAGCACCGCCTCTCCGTACCGCGCCACCTGCCAGCGGCGGATGCCGGGGACGGCGGCGAGTTCGTCGGCGGATTTGGGCCACGCTCGCACGATCGTTTTGATCTGGTCGGTCGAGACGATCATGGCGGGCTCGATGCCCTCGGTCTTCGCCTGCTCGGTGCGCCACGCCCGGAGGCGCGTGAAGAGGCGCTCCTGGGCGGCCGAGAACGGTTCCTGGCGTCCGCCGGATCGCCGCGGGAGCGGCGTGGTATCGGCGAGGCCCGCGCGGATCGCGTCCAGCCACCGAGGCATGTCCCGCCGGGCCGGCGCCGACGAGGAGGGGAAGAGCGCCTCGATCGCGGCGGGCGTGGCGGGGTGGTGGACGGCCATCGCGATCAGGTCCTCGCCCGAGATGATCTTGAACGGGGGGCGGTTGGCCCGCTTGGCCAACTGGTCGCGGGCGACCGCCAGCGACCGCAGGACGCGCTGAGCCGCGGGGGGCAGCACGGTTGCGCCCTTGATCCGCACGTAATCATCCGGCTCGAACGCGTGGCCGGTCCATTCCCGTCGGCCGATCCACTCCCCCTCTTCCTCGATCTGGGCGAGGCGGCCCTGGGCCTCGACCGCCTTTCGCAGCAGGTCGTACAGCCGCGGCAGATACTGGGTGTCCTTCGCGGCGTAGGCGAGCAGATCGGCGGAGAGTGGCCGCTTGGACCAGTGGGCCTTCTGGTACTTCTTTTCGAGCGTGACGTCGAAATACCGCTGCAGGAGATCCCCCAGCGAGTACTTCGGCTCGCCCGCCGCCTGCGCCGCGAGGCACGTGTCGAAGATCGACGCGACGGAGAACCCGAAATCCCGCTTGAGCCCCACCACGTCGTAGTCCGCGCCGTGGATGACCTTGACGATTGCGGGGTCGGCCAGGATCGGCGCCAGCGGGCTGAGGTCGGCGAGAATCAGCGGATCGATGACGGCGTTGAGCGTGCTGTCGCTCACCTGGATGAGCGAGACCCGTTCCTGGTAGCAATGGAGCGAGTCCGCCTCGGTGTCCACGCCGATGACCGGCGCGCGCGCGATCGCGGCGACGACCTCGGCCAGCGCCTTGGGCGTGGTGACGTAGACGTAGTCGGGGGCGAGCGTCATCGGCGGATGGGGGCCTGCGCGTGTGTGATGCGATGTCCTCCTCGTTGGCGCGCCCGGGCGCGCGACGCGGCCCCCCTCGGCGGGAGAAACAGGCGCGCCATTATACAGAGATGCACGGGCGCGGGGCAAGCGTGCTGCGCGGGGCAGCGCGGTGCAGGTTTCCGCCTTGCGCAAACTGTGATAGAATCCGTCCCCTCAAACCGTCTGGACGGGAGGCACGATGACCACGCGACGTGAGGAATCCGGCGCTGTTCGCGTCGAAAAAGACTCGATGGGGGAGATGCGCGTCCCCGCGACGGCCCTGTACGGGGCCCAGACCCAGCGCGCGGTCGAGAACTTCCCGATCAGCGACCTCCGCTGGCCGCGCAGCTTCATCCGCGCCCTCGGCCTGGTGAAATGGGCGGCGGCGCAGGCCAACCGCGATCTGGGACTCCTGCCGGCCGACAAGGCCGACGCCATCAGCCGCGCGGCCCGCGAGGTCATCGAGGGGGCGCTGGATGGTCACTTCGTCGTCGACCTGTTCCAAACCGGTTCGGGTACCTCCACCAATATGAACGCCAACGAGGTGATCGCCAACCGCGCGACGCAGTTGGTCGGCGGTGCGCTGGGTTCCAAGGCCATTCACCCGAACGATCACGTCAATCTGGGCCAGTCGAGTAACGACGTGATCCCGACCGCCATCCACATCGCGGCGCTCGAAACGGTGGATCAAGCGCTGCTTCCGGCGTTGTCGATGCTCCACGCGACGCTGGTCCAGAAATCGCTCGAGTTTTCGCGTGTGGTCAAGATCGGCCGGACGCACCTCCAAGACGCGACCCCGATCCGACTCGGCCAGGAGTTCGGAGGCTACGCCCGCCAGATCGAACTCGGCATCCGGCGGGTAGAGAACATGCGCGCGTCGCTGGGCGAACTCGCGCTGGGCGGGACCGCGGTGGGGACCGGGATCAACACCCACCCCGACTTCGCCGCGAAGACGATCGCGCTGCTGTCACAGGAAACCGATTGCCCGTTCTTTGTCGAGGCGGCGGATCACTTCGAGGCGCAGGGCGCGCAGGACTCGCTGGTCGAAGCCAGCGGCGCGCTCAAGACGGTGGCGGTGAGCCTGATGAAGATCGCCAACGATCTCCGGTGGTTGGCATCCGGTCCACGCTGTGGATTGGGAGAAATCAACCTGCCGGAGACTCAGCCCGGCTCATCGATCATGCCAGGGAAGGTCAACCCGGTGATCGTCGAATCCCTGCTCCAGGTCTGCGTCCAGGTCATCGGCAACGACGCCGCCATCACCTTGGGCGGCCAGGCCGGGAATTTCGAACTCAACGTCATGCTGCCGGTGATGGCCTATAATCTCCTGCAGTCGATCCAGTTGCTGGGCGCGGCGACCCAGAACTTTACCGCCAAGTGCATCGCGGGAGTCACCGCGAACGAGGCGCGGTGCGAGGCGATGATCGAGCAGAGCCTTGCGATGTGCACGGCGCTCGCGCCGGAGATCGGCTACGACGCGGCGGCGAAGATCGCCAAGGAATCGTACCGAACCGGCAAAACCGTCCGCGAGGTCGCCCTCGAACAAAAGATCGTCTCCCCCGAGCGGCTCAAGGTCCTCCTCGACCCGCGGCAAATGACCGAGCGGGGGTTTGCGGGTAAAGGGGAATAGACCTCGCTGAATCAAGAAAAAAATCAGCGAGTTGAACACGCAATTGGCAAAATCTCCTTAGATTTTCCACAAAAAACCAACCAGAAAGTTCTTCAGAATCAAACTAAAGGACGATTGTTTTCTCCATCCGTTGGGTTTATAAGTACCAACGCTGGAAAAGAAGTCACGTGCCACTCGTCTTCCGGCTCCATGCGGCAGGAGGTCCTCCCCGCGAACCAGAATCGTTAGGATAGAGCGACCGAACAGAACATCCTGAAAACCGGCGTGCAGGCATCCTTGGATCCTTTGCTGAACATGAAGGAGGAGCGTATGCAAGGCACTCGTTGGTGGTTGGGAAAAGTTTTCGGTTTGACGCTCGTACTCGGTGTCGTGGGCGCGTCATCCGCGCTGGCTCGTCACGGCGAAGAGGGCTTTCTCGCGAACCGTATCCCCGAACCGGCGCCGTACGTCGTGAGTGAAACGACGTCGGCCGGGGGCGCGTTCGGCGCCCCGCACACCGGCGCGCCGTTTGAGGACCTCTGGACCAGCGAAAACGACGTCGGTGGCTGCGATGGGTGCCACACCGGGCTCTGGAACCAGTGGAACGGCGCGATGATGTCGAACGCCTGGCGGGATCCGGGGTGGCGAGGGGCCTTTTTGCTCGTGGCGCGCCTGACTTCGACGGATGGAAATTGCGATATTCCCAACCCGCCGGACGGCACAGCGCGGGCCAGCATCAACCCATTTGCGCATCCGACGGCGTGCCAGAGCACGTTTAACAGCGGGACGACCAACGTGACCTACACCGGGTCGGGGTCGTTGATGGATGATTTTTGCTCGCGGTGCCACATGCCCACGAACTACATCGATGCCGTCACCACGGTCACGAGCGATGCGCCGTCGGGGCAGGAGCACGGCCGCATCAGCCCCTTGTATTACCCGACGTCGGTGGGCACGGCGCAGGCCACGGACCCCGCCAATGGGCTGCTCACGCTCGAATCGTTCGGTGAACGGACCTATGTCGATGGGGTGAGTCGAGTGGTCAATAGTAACAGTGGGAAGATCGGGATCATCTGCGAGGTGTGCCATACCAACGTCGAGACGCGCTACACGCCGTACCACCTCTACAACAAGTCGGGTACGGAATACACCCCGGCGCCTCAGAACACGGGGCGATTCAACCAAGGCTTGGCGGCGGCGCAGCAGGACATGCTGACGGTGCCGAACGCGGCGAGCGGCAACCTGGGCTATGCGGTGGCCGCGGGGGCGTTTCGGCTCTCGCCCCACGCGCTCAACCTGCCGGAGCGGTTCGGGCCCTTGTCGTGGAACGATCCGTGCCTGATCCTGCCGGGTAGTTGTGTGGGCGGACAAGTGTTGGATTCGTACGTGAGCGACGTCTTCACCGGCGGCACCCGGACGACCAATGTCTACTTTACCCAGGCGAACCCGCCTGGCGCGCACGACACGTTCTACCAGGTCAAGTTCGAGCGGGCCGAGTTCTGCGCGTCCTGCCACGACGTGACGAACCCGATGACGATCAAGAACGCCGCGGGTTTCTGGGTCGGTGGGTTCCCGATCGAGCGGACGTACACGGAGTGGAGGAACAGCCGGTACGCCGATCGTCCGGGCAACACCCACTACGATCAGAACTACAAGCGGGACTGCCAGACCTGTCATATGCAGCAGAGCTACGGCGAGCCGGGGACCGCGCTCACCTTGTACACGGTCAACGGTGGCGTGACGCCGGATGCGCCGATTTTGGAGCCGTCGTGCGATCAGATTACGCACAACCCGGGCTATTCGCACCACTTCGTTGGCGGCAACGGCTACATGACGCGGTTGATCGGTGCGGATGTGGATGGTGGGGGCAACGTGCAACCGTACCCGGAGCTCTTGCATACGAGCTTCTCGTCGGCGGACGCGAACAGCCGGTACCACTATGCCCGGTACGATACCGCAGGCGGGCGGTCGGGACCGGTCGCGACGCAGCACGAGCGCTTCTCGTGGGATCGTATGCGGAACGTCTTGACGATGACACTCTCCGCTCCCACTGGCACCGTCGCCCCGGGAAGCACGGCGGCGCTGACGATCACCGTCAAAAACGAGGGCTCGGGGCACGACTTCCCGACCGGTTTCCCCGAGGGCCGTGCCGCCTGGGTGTTGGTCAAGGCGTGGGACACCCGGAATACCGCCGTGACCACCGACGACGTCGAATTGACGATTCGTGACAGCCAGAAACCCGCGGGCCAGCAGGATTCGCTGGGCGTGGGCTATCTGACCAGCGCGTCGATGAAACCGGATCCGACCTACCCGGCGACTTGTCCGGATGCCGAGGGAGTCGGCGGAGGCTGGAAGATTCCAGAGGGATCGATCGATCCGTGGGCTGTGACGTTCAAAGCGATGGCGACGGTGGACAAGGTCTGTCCGACGCTCGACCTGCCGTATGCCACGCCCGTGAACCTGGTCGTGAACGCGAGCAACATGCCGACGGACGCCAATGGGGTCGTGATCGATCGGAACAACCCCACGGGCATCCCCCGGTATTCCGATACCGACGGCGATGGGGACTCGTTCGACGACTCGTTCCTCCGTGATACCCGGTTGCAACCGTGCCGGGGCGCGACTTGCAACAACCCCGGGAGCGGCGTAACCGTCACCCGGTATTCGGTCGTGGTGCCGGCGACGGCGGTGGGGCCGATTGCGGTGACCTCGGTGGTCTATTATCAGGCGTTCGAGGGCATCGTGGCCAAGAAGTTTCTGGGGAACCTGGCCGACACCGACGACGATGCCCCGCCCACGTTGGAGCCCTGCGTGCTGAAGGGGCCCTGCGGCCGGGCGGCGAACAACACGGAGTACCGCAACGCGCTCAAATTCGACCCCGTTGCGGTCGAGGGAGCGCCCCCGATGCCGATGGAAGTACGAAACGCCGTGATCAGGGTGACGGGGACGACCGACACGATCGCTCCGAGGGTGATCATCAACAATTGCAAACCGCCTCGGAAGAATAACGTCTGTGTCGGGACCAACCTGACGGCGCCCATCCCGGCCAACGGGCATTGGTCACCGTCGCCCTACGGAGGTCAGAGCGGAAATTTCGCGACCGAGAGTTATGGCGAACTGAACGTCGCGCACACCCGGATCGTGAAGGTCTCGTTCAGCGAGCCGGTGCAGGAGTGCGACAACGTCGCGGGCCTCGTCAACTGCGGGCCGCTCTCGGCCAGCACGTATTATCTGACCGATAACGCCGGTGCGGCGGTGACGTTCCTGCAGGACCAGATTGACGATCGGACGTGGGGCCTGTTCCCGTACGTGAGCACCGACTCGGTGTTTCTGGGTGGCGGCGGCTATGTGATACACGTGGCGCCGACGCGCAGCGGTCGGGCGATCAAGGACTCTGCAGGTCTCACGCTGGTGGCCGGGCCCGCAACGGGTGGGGAGTACACGTTCGGGTTTAAGGCCCAGTAGAATTCGCTGGTGTGCTGGAAAAGAGGGGAGGCCCTTCTAAATGGGCCTCCCCTCTTTGTGTAGGGTGTCCTGATAGCAAAAGGTTAAAATACTTCCACCTTTTCCCCTTCACGGCGCTGAAAAATCAAACCAAAGGACAATTGTGCAGGCGGTTAGATCTCCTGTATCGTACGCGACAACATTGGCTCGGTTAGTAGCCAACAGTGCCTGGTTTGTTGGCCTATCGTTTTGATTGGGCGGTGACCACGGTGAAGGAGGATGGTATGAAGAACGGGAATCTCAGGTGGAAGGGTGTGGTGCTAGGGCTGGCGACGCTCCTCAGCGTTGCCGGCCTCGTGTCCACGGCGTTCGCCCGGCACGGGGAGGAGAACCTCCTCACGAATCGTATCCCCGAGCCGGCGCCGTACGTGGTGAGCGAAACGACATCGGCTGGCGGAGCGTTCGGCGCCCCGCACACCGGTGTGCCGTTTGAGCCCCTCTGGACGACCACCAACAATTCGGGGAGCTGTGATGGGTGCCACACCGGGCTCTGGAACCAGTGGAATGGCGCCATGATGTCGAACGCCTGGCGCGATCCGGGGTGGCGTGGGGCGTTCTTGCTCGTGGCGCGTCTGACGTCGACCGACGGTGATTGCGACATTCCCAACCCACCGGACGGGACGGCCAAGGCCCAAATCAACCCATTCGGGATTGCCGGTTGTCAGAGCCGGTTCAATGTGACGCCCGGTACCACGACTCCGTTCCCGGGTGTGACGCCAGCGCTGTACAGTCAAAGCGGGTCGCTGATGGACGACTTCTGCTCGCGGTGCCACATGCCGACCAATTACATCGACGCGACGACGAACGTTTACGCCGATAATCAGAGCCCGTACGGAGGCGGGACCTCCACCCAGGAGCACGGCCGCATCAGCCCGTCGTATGACCCGACCGCAGTGGGCACGGCGCAGGCGACGGACCCGGCCAACGGGCTGCTCACGCTGGAGTCTTTCGGGTCGCGCACGTATGTTGACGGCGTGAGCCGCGTGGTCAACAGCAACAGCGGCAAGGCCGGGATCACCTGCGAGGTCTGCCACACCAATGTGGATTCTCGGTACACTCCCTATCATCTCTATGGTAAATCGGGGACGGAGTACTACCCGGCGCCCCAGAACACGGGGCGCTATAACCAGGGCTTGACGCCGGCGCAGCAGGACATGCTGACGGTGCCGGACGCGGCGAGCGGCAACCTGGGCTACGCGGTGGCCGCGGGAGCGTTTCGGCTCTCGCCCCACGCGCTCAACTTCCCTGAACGGTTCGGTCCCTTGTCGTGGAACGATCCGTGCCTGATCCTGCCTGGGAGCTGCGTGGGCGGGCAAGTGTTGGACTCGTACGTGAGCGACGTGTTCACGGGCGGCACCCGGACGACCAACGTGTACTTTACCCAGGCGAGTCCGCCGGGTCAGCACGACACGTACTACCAGGTCAAGTTCGAGCGGGCCGAGTTCTGCGCGTCTTGCCACGACGTGACGAATCCGATGACGATCAAGAACCAGTTCGGCTACTGGACCGGCGGGTTCCCGATCGAGCGGACATACACCGAGTGGAAGAATAGCCGGTACTCCGATCGGCCGGGCAATGCCTATTACGATGCCAATTACAAGCGGGACTGCGAAACCTGTCATATGCAGCAGAGCTATGGCGAGCCGGGGACCGCGCTTACGTTATACACGGTCGCCGGCAGCGTCGTCACGCCGGATGCGCCGCTTCTGGAGCCGTCCTGCGATCGGATCACGCACAACCCGGGCTATTCGCACCACTTCGTGGGCGGGAACGGCTACATGACGCGGCTGATCGGCGCGGATATCGACGGCGGGGGCACGGTGCAGCCGTACCCGGAGCTCTTGCACACGAGCTTCTCGTCGGCGGATGCCAACAGCCGGTACCACTACGCCCGGTACGATACGGTGGGCACGGTAACGGGCGGCACCACCCAGCACGAACGTTTTGCGTGGGATCGCCTGCGTAATGCGGTGACGATGTCGGTGACCGCGCCGGCCTCGGTCGTGAGACCGGCCACGGAGACGCTGGCCGCGCTGAACGTGACGGTGAAGAACGAAGGCTCGGGGCACAACTTCCCAACCGGCTTCCCGGAGGGCCGAGCGGCGTGGGTGGCGGTGAAAGCGTGGGATACCAAGAACACGGCCGCGGTCACGGATGACGTGGAGCTGCAGATTCAGGACAGCGCCAACGGGAATCGCCGATCGCTCGGGGTGGGATATCTGACCGCCGCTTCGATCAAGCCGGACCCGTCGTATCCGTCGACCTGCCCGGATACGGAAGGGGTGACGGGCGGCTGGAAGCTCCCGGAGGGCGCGATCGATCCGTACGCCTATACGTTCCGGGCGATGGCGACGCTGGACAAGATCTGTCCCACGCTGGATCTGCCCTACGCGACGCCGGTGAACCTGGTGGTCAACGCGAACAACATGCCGACGGATGCCGCCGGGGCGGTGATCGATCGGAACAACCCGAACGGCATTCCTCGGTATACGGACACGAATGCCAACGGGGATGTCTTCGACAACGCGTTCCTGAGGGATACGCGGCTGCAGCCGTGCCGCAACGTCGGATGCACGAACGCGGGCGCGATGGTCAACCTTACACGGTATTCGGTCGTGGTGCCGTCGACGATCGTCGGGCCGATCGCGGTCAGTTCGGTCGTCTACTACCAGTCCTTCGAGGGCATCGTGGCCAAGAAGTTCCTCGGCAACCTCGCCAACACGGACGACGATACCCCTCCGACGCTGGAGCCCTGCGTTCTGAAGGGGCCCTGCGATCGAGTCGCGACCAATGCCGCGTATCGGCAGGCTCTGCTGTTCGATCCGGTGGTGGTCGAGGGCGCGCCCCCGGTGCCTTCCGAGGTGCGCAACGCGGTGATCCAGGTGACGGCCACGACGGATAATGTGGCGCCCCGCGTAATCATCAACAATTGCAAGCCGCCTCGGAAGGGTGGAACGTGCCCGGGGACCAATCTGACCGCCCCGATCCCGGCGAACAAGCACTGGTCGCCCTCGCCATATGGTGGAACGACGGGCAACTACGCGACGGAAAGCTACGGCGAACTGAGTGTGGCGCACACCCGGATCGTAAAGGTGTCGTTCAGCGAGCCGGTGCAGGAGTGCGACAATGTCGCAGGGTTGGTCAACTGCGGGCCTCTGTCGGGCAACACGTATTATCTTACCGACAGTGGCGGTGCAGCGCTGACGTTCCTCCAGGATCAGATCGACGACACCACGTGGGGGTTGTTCCCCTACGTGGGGACCGATTCGGCCTTTGTGGGTGGAGGCGGCCACATCATACACATTGCGCCGATCCGCAACAGTCGGGCTATCAAGGACTATGCGGGCAACACGCTGTTTGCGGGCCCCGCAACCGGAGGAGAGTACACCTTCGGATTCAAAGCGCAGTAAGTCGTGACGTAGCTCCATATGGAGGGGAGGCGGTTATCGCGCCTCCCCTCTTTTTTCCTGCCTTGCTTTGGAGGTGGTGTTTTCTTACAATCGGCGCCGATGAGTTCGGTTCCCCGCCTGGAAGCTGTTCAACGCCGTTCCGACCCGGACGGAAAAGGAGTCATCGTGAATCCTCTACTCGCCTTGATGCGGAACCCCGGAGCGCTCGCTCTCGGGGTCTTGTGGCTCAGCCTGTCCTCTTCTCCGGCCATGGCCAAGCCCGCCACCCTCGCGTACATCGCGAACGCCGGGAACAACCACGTCCAGATCCTCGACGTGGAGACCGGTCAGACGGTGAACAAGCTGTACACGGGCGCCGCCCCGTGGCGGTTGATCGAATCGCCGGACGAGAAGCGCCTGCTCGTCCAGCACTGGTATTCCGAGACCACGGCGGTGGTCAACCTGGCCACGAACGAGATCGAAGCGGTGCTGCCGACGCGCGGTCCCGGCGTGTTCACGCCCAAGGGCGACAAGTTCTGGAGCTACTCGTGGCCGGGATCCTTCCTGCAAGGCTACGACGGCAAGACTTTCAAGGCGACCGACCAGCGGCAGACCGAGGACCGCAGCGTCTACGATCTCCTGTTCTGGGGGAAAGACCGGCTGTATCTCGGCCAGTACGACCCGATCAGCAAGGTGGGACGCCAGGTGTTCGACTTCGTCATGGCCGCGAAGCTCGATGATCCCAAGCACGTGTCGTCCTCGGTCAAAACCGGCACCAGCCCGGCCAAGCTCGTGCTCGACCCGACCGGCGAGTTTCTCTTGACCGCCAACGTGGACGACCGGGACGTCACAATGATCAACACGAACGGCGCCACCGCCCGCGTCACGCTCGGGGCGGGACCGCGGGATATTCTGTTCACACAGGGCGGCAAGCGGATGATCGTCATCTGCTGGAAGCCCGGCGCGCGCCGGAGCGAGGTCTTTACCCTCAGCAGCAACTTCAAGGCCCGACCATGGCCCGAGGTGAAGGCCGACAAAACGGCCGAAGTCGAGGGCGGGCTCGTCGCCGCGGCGGTTGGGCCCGGCGGGCGGGTGTTTTACGCCCTCGACCGGCCGGGCAAGCGCCTGGTGACGCTCGACGCCGAGACGTTGAAGGAGTTGAGCAGCGTTCCCGTCGGCGATGAGCCGACGACGTTCGTGATCCGGCAAGTCTCGCAGCGGGAGCGCAACCGCCTCGCGCGCAAGACCGAGGCGCGGACGCGGCTCGAAGCGGTGATCGCGACCATGAAGTCCCACGGCGCCCCCTATGCCGACGTCGCGTTCACCGAGACGATGACGAGCGAGGTGCCGGACGAAGCGAAAGCCGACGGGAAGGGCGAGGCAGAGGCGAAGCCGGCGACCAAGACCGTGACGTCGACGCTCAAGACGACGATCAATCTCCCCGACTCTGTTCGACACGAGTTTGCCGATGGTGGCGTGCGCTTGGCCCAAGGTGGCCGCGCGATCTCGATTTCGAGGGATGGGCGATTCCAGAATACCCCGCGGCAGGACCTGGTGTATCTCTTGTATGCGCTGTACGGTCTTCCAACCGAGGAGGTGGTCCGTCATCTCGCCGGGGATGTGCCGGGGAGTCCCTATCTGCGGAACGGGATCGCGGTCGACATCGTGCGAACCGTCGAGGAAGAGGGCCACAGGTACCACGCGATCGGCGCGATGGGCAGCCACGAAACGGTGTCGCAACTCTGGGTGAGTGCCGAGACAGGATTCCCAGTCAGTGTGGTGGAACAGTTTCCGGTGATGCGGCCGAAAAACCCGCACGCCCAGGACGAAGGGTTCCGTGGTCTCACCGAGACGAGGGTCACGTATCAGAAGGTGGATGGCGGGTACGTGATCCCGGTCAAGCTCAGCCGGTATCTGGATGGAAAAGAGGTCGGGTGGGTCGGCGTGTCCGACATCCGGTTCAATCAACATCCGCCGGCCGAGCGATTCGACCTGGCCCGGCTCGGTGGGGTGCTCAAGGCCGTGCCCAAGAAGGCCGAGCCGGCCAAGGTCTCGGCCCATGAAGGCCCGGGCCTCGCCGTGGCGAGCCAGGGCAACGAGCACGTGGGGACGCCCTTCGACGAGCACGGGCCCTACAACAGCAACCCTCCGACCTCCGGGCCCCACACGGCGTACCTGACGGAGTGGGGGGTGCACGCCATTCCCATCCCGCCGGAAACGCAGGTACACAATCTTGAAGACGGCGGCGTGCTGGTGCAATACTCGTGTCCGACCCCGTGCCCCGACCTGGTCAAGCAACTGGAGGCGGCGGCGACCAAGCACGACCGCGTGGTTGTGGCCCCGTATCCGTTGGTGGAGTCCCGCATCGTGTTGACGGCGTGGGAGCGGATCGAGACGCTCAATGAGTTCGACGACCACCGGATCGGCGCGTTCATCGAGGCATACGCGGGTAAGGACCACCATCCCGCCAAGGGCGAGGGTTCGTCGGACGCCTCTCGGGAGAAGGAGCAAGAATGACGTCGCGTGGTGCCATGATCGGAGCCCTGGTCCTGGGGCTCATCCTTGTCGCCGCTTGCCAGAAAGACGGAGGCGGCGGGTTACCTGAGCCGGTGGGGGAGAGCGGGATTCCTATCGCGAGCCCCTCGCCGGATAACCAACTCCCGCCGAATCATCCGGCCATTAATAATCCGCCCGGTTCGACGTCGGACCGCGCGACCGATCGCCCGCTGCCGGCGGGGACGCGGAATCCCATGGAGGACGTCATCGCCTTCAAGGCCCGCCTCGACAAGAACCCGAAGGACCTAGAGGCGCTCATCTCGCTGGGCAACGCTAATATGATGATTTCGCGCTTCGACGCGGCGCAGGATCTGTACACGCGGGCGCTGGCGATCAACCCCAAGGATCTCGACGTGCGGACGAACCTGGCGATCGCGTACCAATACGGGGGTAAGCCGGATCGGGCGTTCACCGAACTGAACAAGAACCTCGGCTACGACCCCAAGCACGATCCCACGATGTACAATCTCGGCTTCCTCTACTACTACGACAAGAAGGATTCCGCCGCGGCGCTGGACATCTGGAAGCGGTGGCTCGCGCTGTATCCCAACGCGCCGGCGGCCGGGGACGTGAGCAAGCAGATCGCGAAGATCGAAGCGGAGAAGGGGTCCCAGAAGTCGGCCGGCAAACCGGCATCGTGACGATCTACGACACGGATTTCGCGC
This sequence comes from Nitrospirae bacterium RIFCSPHIGHO2_01_FULL_66_17, assembly GCA_001803875.1. Classification (GTDB taxonomy): domain Bacteria; phylum Nitrospirota; class Nitrospiria; order 2-01-FULL-66-17; family 2-01-FULL-66-17; genus 2-01-FULL-66-17. The sequence continues at coordinate 14,408 of MHEO01000032.1, forward strand.
AGCGAAAGCCGAAATCGGGAAATTTGGCGGTCGGCGCCATCGGGAACCGGTAGGCCGCGCGATAGAACTCGGGGAGCGCGTAGTGGCCGACGCCTCCCCATCCCCCGCCCTTGAGTACCTTGAACGTTCGGCCGAACGGCGCGAACTCGTACGTGCTGTTCGGATGCGGCAGATACCAATCCGACGTCCATTCCCAGGCGTTGCCGGCCATGTCGTCCACCCCGTAGGGGCTTCGACCCTCCGGGAAGCTCCCGACCTCCACGAGTCCGCCGCGACCGGCGTCGCCGGTGTTGGCCTTGTGGCCGTCGTAGTCGTTGCCCCACGGGAATTCGCGGCCGTCGGCGCCCCGCGCCGCTTTTTCCCACTCGGCCTCGGTGGGCAGGCGTGTGCCCCGCCACTCGCAGTAGCGCTGCGCGTCGTGCCAATTGACGCTGGTCACGGGCAACCGGTGCGTCCCGGACGGCGGGCGGCCGTCGACCCAGTGTTTCGGCGAGGGCCAGCCGGTCGCCGCGACAAACGTGGCGTATGCTCCCTGAGTGACCTCGTGGCGGTCGATCAGAAAGGCGGGGAGCGTGATCGTCTGTCGGGGGTGCTCGTCCAGATAGAGGGGCTTGGCGAAGCCGAACTCGTGGGTCTTGCCCTCGGCGTCGACGCGATCGCTGCCCATCAGGAACTCGCCGGCCGGGATGGGGATCATGTCCTTGTCCTGGGCGCGCAGCGTCCAGATGGCGAGCCATGTTCCCAAACCGACCACCGCGAGGACGGCCGCGGCGAGCAGGGCACGGCGTTTCGTCATAGCCGGGCCACTAGGAGTATGTCCGAGTGTGGGGGCGTTGGAGCCTGTTCTTGCCCCGCAAAGCGGGCCGCGAAACGAGCGCCCGACTTCCCGGCGCGAGGCTTCGCAAGGTTCGCAGGAATGCGCCGGATGCACAGCGACAACGCAGCAGATGACCACTCATGGACAGGCTCCTAGCGGGCGCACCGGAACCCGATATCGCGGAACCGCCGCTCCGGCGGCTGGTAGAAGCGATAGGCGGCGCGGTAAAAGTGCGGGACGGTGTAGTGGCCGGCCGATCCGCCCCAACTGCTGTTGCGCACGACCCTGAACCGCTCCCCGAACGCGGGACTCGTGTACGTCGATCCGGGGTAGGGCTGATACCAGTCGGCGACCCACTCGGACACGTTGCCGGCCATGTCCTCCACGCCGTAGGGGCTCTTGCCCTCGGGGAAGCTGCCCACCGCAGCCAGCCCCGTGCTGCCGATGTTGCCCTTTTTTTCATCGAACGCGTTGCCCCACGGGTATTCGCGCCCGTCGGTTCCGCGCGCCGCCTTTTCCCACTCGGCCTCGGTCGGCAATCGCTTCCCGGCCCATCGGCAGAACCGATCGGCCTCGAACCACGTGATCCCCGTTACGGGCCATCGCCCCTGATCGGCCGGGAAGCGTCCGTCGGGCCAGGTGGGCGGGGCGGCCGCGCGGGTGGCGTCGACGAATTGCCGGTACTGGTCGTTGGTGGTCTCGTACACGTCGATCTGATAGGTCGGCAGGGTGACGGTGCGCTGCGGGTGCTCGTCCAGAAACCACGGCTTCGCGGTGCCGAACTCGACCCCCTGTTGGGCGGTGTCGGTCTGATCGCTCCCCATGATGAACTCACCCTGGGGGATGGTGACCATCTGTCCGGGGGAAGGAGCCGTTCCCCGCGCCCCCCCGGACAAGGGATCGCAGCCGACGATGACGATCAGCGCCAGCGGGAGGACCCGGCGCGGATTCAACGCGAAAGGCCCAATCGGTGGAAGAGGGAGCGCAGCGGCGTCCGGTCGGGGTCGGCGAACCGGCTAACGCCCACCCGCGTGCCGAACCACTTGTTGCCCTCGTCGTCCACGCCGATCGAGTAGACGAAGTTGTCGATCAGGCCGTCGCGCGTCGTGTAGGTGCGCCAGCGGGTTCCGTCGAACCAACTGACGCCGCCATCGGTGCCAGCCCACAGAACCCCGTGGTGATCGACCGCCTGGGAGAAGACGAAGTTGCCTCCGAGCCCGTCGGCTTTGGAGTAGGTCGTCCACGAAGAGCCGTCGAATCGGGAAATCCCGCCGCCCCAGGTGCCGAACCACTTGTGGTCGCGCCGATCGACCGCGGCCGAGATCACGTAATTGGGGTTGCTCGCGGTGGCCTGTTTCGACGGGTCGATGTGGTGGGGATTGCCGAACGTGTAGTCCGGGTTCTTGACGACTTGTTCGGTCTCAAGACCGAGGCCGTCGGCGTGGGTGTAGCTCTTCCACGTCGAGCCGTCGAAGCGCGTGACCCCGCCTTCGGTGCCGAACCACATCACGTTTGCGCGATCGATGGCGATCGCGTACACCCACTTGTCGACCAGGCCCTCGTCCACGGAGTAGGTCGTAAATCCACGGCCGTCGAACAGGCTCACGCCCTTCCACGTCGCGACCCACATCCGGCCGCGGCGGTCGAAGGCGACGTCGTAGACCCAGAGGTCCCCGAGGCCCCGGCCGGGCGCGTACGCTGTCCAGGTATTCCGATAATCGGCGGGGGAACCCCATCCGTACGGGGAATACGTCGTCCAGCGGGAGCCGTCGAACTTGGCCAGGCCGCCCCCGTAGGTGCCGACCCATTTGTCGCCGTCGCGGTCGACCTCGATTGTGTAGACGCCGGTGCTGAGGAGCTGACCGCCGGTGTTCGCCGGCGTGTAGAGATCGAAGTCCCGCTCGGTGCGGAGGTCGTGGCGCATCACACCGCCGAAGAGCCCGAGCCACACGTCATGGCCCTCGAACGCGATGCTCATCACGCGGGCGCGGGTGTTGATGGTCTGCCAGCGGGAGGAGGGGGGCTCGTCGGCGGCGAGCAGACGCAGCGTTGGAACCAGGGCCAGAGCGGCCACCATGAGGACGAGCCACGGACGCGGAACGGTCATCGAACGGTCCTGAAAAACGCCTCACTTTAGCAGAAACCCGACGAATGCCTCAAGGCAATCGCCCTCGGAGTGTATTCGAGTGGTGGGGTGGTAGAGCCTGTTCAGGAATGCGCCAGATGCAAGGCGGAGCGAGGAATCCACCCGGAGCGTACTGGGAGGCTCCTGGAGGTACGAGGCATTCCCGGGGGATTGCGGTCGTACGTGAGGAGGGATTCCGAAGCGACAACGCCGCAGATGGCCATTCATGGACAGGCTCTAGCGTGGAGGGAAAAGTCTGCTATTCTTGGCGCGCATGAGACGCGATCATCAGGGCGGATGGCGCGTGAGCGTGACGGGTTTCACCGCAGGATTTGCGTTCGCCTTTCTTCTCACCCCCGTGTACGGCGAAAGCCCACCCCCACACGACGCGGAAGGTCTCCGGCAGACGATTCGCAGTCTCCAGGACCGCATCGAGCGTCTGGAAGCCGTTCAATCGCTGCGCGACGTCGAACAGGAACACGAGGAGCTTCGGCCCCGGTTCGGCCTCAACCTCGGGGTGTTCGGGGACCTCAATGCCTCGAGCACGCCCCGAGGGCAACAGCGGCCCGCGTTCGGACTGGGCGAGGTCGGTCTGTACAGCACCGCCCGATCGGGCGACCGGTTGACGTTCCTGTTCGAGGCTGCGATCGAGGTGGACGAGGACCCCACTGAGTTCGACCTCGAACGGTATTGGGTGGGCTATGCGTTCAGCGATCGGCTCGTCGTCCGGGCGGGGCGCGTCCATACCGCGATCGGGCATTGGAACCGCACCTACCACCACGCCCGGTACTTCTTCCCCACCATCGACCGCCCATTCGTCCTGGCCTACGACTGGGTGCTCCCGACGCACCTCGTCGGCGTCGAATTCGCCGGGACCCTGAGGCGCGGTCCGACCAGCCTCCAGTACGAACTGGAAATCGGGAACGGTCCGGAGATCGACACCGTGAATCGGGCGTTGAAGGTGACCGGCGACGTGCAGGATCGCGCGCGATCCAAGCAGGCGGCGCTCCGAATCGTCGGCCGCCACGCCGCCCTGCCCGGCCTGACCGTCGGCCTCTCGGGAACGACCTACGCGTTCGACGTCCCGTCGCTTCGGGAATCGGTTATCGGGATGGAGGTCGCGCGGTCGGGGGCGCGCGTCGAGTGGATCGCGGAGGGCTGGCGTCTTGCCAACCCCTCGGCCGTCGCCTGGGCGGGGTATCTGCAAGGGGCCTGGAAACTCCGGGAGGCGACGGCGCCCTTTGCGCGGTTCGAATGGTTGGAGACGGACGCCGCCGATCCCTACCTGGGCGCGCTGAACGCGGCGGTCGACCGTCACCAACTGATCGCGGGGGTTCGCCACGACGTGGACCCGTTGCACAGCGTGGTGAAGGCCCAGTACCGACGGGATTCGCGGGCCGACGACCATATCCGCCACATGGCCGAACTCCAATGGGCATTCGGCTTCTAGCGTTTGCAGTCGTCCGGCGAGTTGATGGCCGCCGAACCGGGGCCGCAGGGTGGCCGGCGGTGGTCGTGCTGTGCCTGCTGGCGGCGCTGGCGGGCGCGGGGGGCGCGTCCGCGGTGCGGGCCGAAGACCTCGCGGTGATCGTCAACGCCGGCGGTTCCCTGACCTCGCTCACGCTGCCGGATGTCCGCGCGCTGTATCTCGGCGAGCGACAGTTCGTCGGCCCCGAGCCGGTCGTGGTGCTCCACCTGCCGGAGGGCGACGTGAAGGCGGCGTTTCTGTCCCGTGCTGTCGGTCGGACGCTCAAGGAGTACAAGCTCCATTGGCTGCAGCGCGTCTTCCAGGAGGGCGCCACCCTGCCCACGGTGGTGGCGGGACCCGAAGCGATGGTCGGCGTGGTGGCGACCCGCCGCAACAGCGTGGGATACGTCCCGGCCTCGCTGGTCCGGGATACGCCGGACGTGAAGATCCTCTTCGTGGTGCCCTCGCCGTGATCCTGAGCCTCCGCACCAAGCTCACCGTGGTGTTTCTGGGCGCGGCGATGGTCGCGATAGTCGTCGTCGCCGGCATGATGTTCGTGGTCCGAGATCTGGCGGCGAGCGTCCACGACATGGAGCGGCTGGCGGCGAGGATCAGCCTGACCGACCGACTTCAGCTCGAATTGAGCCGCCTGCTCGTGCCCCTCAACGACTACCTTCTGACCGAGGACGTCACGCACCGCGACGCGTTCGACCGGTCGATCACCGACGTCTCCCGGCGGTTGAACGAACTGCAGCATCTCGATGGGGGGATCGAGTGGACCACGGTCGCGCGCGAGATCAACGATCGGGTGATCCGGTTGGGGACCATGTCGGTCGACGTGCTCTTCGTCGACCGGCCGGTCGGCAATCCCGACGTGATCCGGTTGATGCAGGACGTCAATCGTCTGTCCGACGACATCATCGGCCGAGCGTCGCGGCTGCATCGGCTCGCGGCCGACGACATGGCGGGGCGGGAGAAGATCGCCGCCGCCAACTCGGCCCATGTCGATCGCCTGCTCATCGGCGTGGTGCTCACGGCGCCGCTCTCGTTGATCGCGTTCTACCTCCTCCTCACCCGGTGGGTGACGAAGCCCCTGCTGACCCTGCATCGGGGCGTGCTCGACTTGAAAGCCGGTCGATCGGCGCGGATCGTGGTTCAGGTTCCGGACGAGATCGGTGAAGTCGGGCAGGCCTTCAACGATCTGGCCGACCACCTCAGCGCATCGCAGGAGCAGGTGCAGCAGAACACGCGGCAACTCGAAGCGCTCTACACGGCCAGCCGCGCGCTGAGCAAGGAGAGCTCGCGCGAGGTGCTCTATCAGACGTTGACCGACCTGGCGCGTTCGTTGACGGAGTCCCGCTACGCCGTGCTCGCGCTCTTCAACGACGAGGAACGGGTCATCCAGGTGGTCGAGTCCGGCGTCGCGCCGTTCGCCGCCGGGTTGTCGGATGCGGGGATCCGCGAGATGATCGCCAGGCTGCCCCGGAGCCGCCGTCCGCTTTGTATCGGCGAGGAGGGTGACGACTCGCGGTTGAGAAGTCTGCCGTGCTCCCCCCCGCTGCGCACGCTGCTGGCGGTGCCGCTGTTTGCGGAAACCGCGTTGCGCGGCGAACTCTACGCGATGCAGAAGATCCATGGTACATATACGACGGCCGATCAGGACCTCGTCGCCACGATTGCCCACGACGCCTCGCAATCGCTCAAGGTCATCCGACTGCATGAGGAGGCCGAGCGGCTGGCGACGATCGACGGCTTGACCGGTTTCGCCAACCGCTGGGCGTTCGAGGACCGCCTGGCGGAGGAATTCATGAAGGCCGGCCGCCACGCGAGACCGTTCGCGCTCATTTTCAGCGATCTGGATCGCTTGAAGGAAATCAACGACCGCTGCGGCCACGCGACCGGCGACGCGGCGATTCGTCGGTTCTGCGACGCCATCCGCGCGAGCATTCGGACGACGGATATCGTCGGGCGGTATGGCGGCGATGAACTCCTCGTGCTCATGCCCGAAGCGGTGCTGGACGACGCCCTGATCGTGGCGGAACGCATCCTCCGGCGCCTGGCGGGCGTGCCCTTCACGGCCGAGGGCCAGACGATGACCCTGACCGCGAGTCTCGGCGTGGCGGCCTATCCCGAGCACGCCCGGGATAAGGAGGGGCTGTTGCGGGCGGCCGACTACGCCCTCTACCAGGCGAAGACCCTGGGACGGTCCCGGGTCCACACGTTTCAGGCGTCCGCCGGAGCGAAGAGTCCCCGGGGCTGACGCCCCCTGTCCCAGTTGCCGCCGACCGCCGGTTGACACACCACGACGCCTTTGGCTAGAATCCCCGCCGTGCATCGGTTTCCCCTCAGTCCAAAGCCGTGGTGGTGTCTCGGCCTCGCCCTTCTCGTCGGCGCCGTCGTCGCGTGTGAAAAAAAAGACAAGCCGCCGGTGTCCGATGCGCCGCCCCCCGCCGCGTCATCGGGAGCGCCGGCCGATCCGAAGATGGCGAAGGTCATCGAGGAGATCATCGCTTACAAGGCGAGGGTCGACAAGGATCCGAACGACGTCGAGGCGCTCGCCGCGATGGGCAACGCGAACATGTCGTTGGGACGCTTCGATCACGCCAAGGACTGGTACGAGCGCGCGCTCAAGATCGATCCGAACCGCACCGCCACCCGGATGGACCTCGCCGTGGCGTTGCGCTACCTCGGCAAGCCGGACGAGGCGATCGCCGAGCTCAAGCGCGTGCTGGCCAAGGAGCCCAAGAACGCCGGGGCGCTGTACAACCTCGGGGTGGTTCTGCTGGAGGACAAGCAAGACGCCAAGGGAGCGATCGCGCGGTGGGAGACGCTGATGAAGGCGCACCCCGATCATCCCCAGACGGCCCAGCTCCGGCAAATGGTCGAGCAGATCAAGCATCCGACCCCGTCCCCGCCCGGCGGGTGATCGACCGGCTGTCCCCGTGGCCAGCCGCCATCCCGCGGCGCGCCGGCGTGGCGGAATAGGCAGACGCAAGGGACTTAAAATCCCTCGGGGGCAACCCCATCCCGGTTCGACCCCGGGCGCCGGCACCCGCAAGAACGCGTCGCCCGACGACGTCCTCACGGTCGACCTCCACGTCCGTTCCCCCTCGCGCGGCGCGGATGTCCCTTCGTTCTCGTTTCTCGGGAACTTTTTCCAGCCGTATGCGTCTAAGCGGGTGAGTCCAACGCAGGGGTGCCCCGGTGATCGTGACGATGGACCGCGAGTGGTTTGAGGGCCGGGTGATCGGCCTGCTGGACGAACTGCTGGGGGCGGCGTTGCGGTTGGCGAAGAACCGGCATGACGCGGAGGATCTGGTGGCCGAGACGGTGACCAAGGCATGGGCGAACCGGCGGTCCCTAAAAGATGCGGAGCGGTTCCGGCCCTGGATTTTTCGGATCCTGACCAATGCGTTCCTGAGCGAGTGCCGCAAGCGGGCGGCCCGCCCGACGGCCGACGTGGCGGTGGACGACGCCGGGGAGACCGACGCGTCGTTCTCGCTGTTTGAGGAACTTCATCAACCGTTCCTGCTGTGGTGGAGCAACCCGGAGAAGGAGTTTCTCAACAAGCTCCTCCGCGAGGACCTCGAACGGGCCGTGGACGCCCTTCCGGAAACGTTTCGGACCGTGGTCGTGCTCGCGGAGCTGGAGGGCCTGGCCTACGGAGAGATTGCCGGGATCCTTGGCGTGCCGGTCGGCACGGTCCGCTCGCGGTTGGCCCGGGCGCGCGGGCAGCTTCAAAAGGCGCTCTGGGTCCACGCTCAGGAGGCCGGGTTGACCAGGCCGGCGCGCAAACCCGTTGAGGTATCCCATGAAGCCAGTGAAGACGATCGGGTGTGACGAGGCGCTCAAGCACCTCCTGGAGTACCTCGACCAGGAGTTGGGAGCGGCCAAGCACCGCGAGGTCGAGCACCACATCGAGGTCTGCCGGAGTTGCTTCTCGCGCACCGAGTTCGAGCAGCGTCTCAAGAACAGGCTGCGGGATGCCGGCCGGGAGTCCTCGGGCGAGTCGTTTGAGGAACGGATCAAGACACTCCTGCGTCGATTCTAACCGTTTAAAAAGGAGGGAGCCATGCACAGCGCATCGTGGTCGAAGGTGGTCGGTTTCGGCATCCTGCTGGCGGCGGTCGGGTGCGGCCGCTACGCGTCAAAACCCGAGCCGTCGCTGTATGATCGGCTGGGCGGTAAGCCGGCCATCACGGCCGTGGTCGGCGACTTTTTGCAGGCGGTGGGCAACGACGGCCGGGTCCGGCACCAACCCGCCGCGGAGCGGGTGCCGGCGCTCCGCGGGTTGCTCGTCGATCTCGTCTGTCAGGCCAGCGGCGGGCCGTGTGTCTACGGCGGCCGCGACATGAAGGCCGCCCACGCGGGGATGGGGATCAGCCAGGCCGAGTTCGAAGCGGTGGTGGATGACCTGGTGAAGACGCTGGATCAGTACAAGGTGCCGAAGCGCGAGAAGCAGGAGCTGCTCGCCCTGCTCGCGCCGATGCGCAACGACATCGTTGAGGTCCAATAACCTGTAGGGCGGCCCCCCGTGGCCGTCCCGGGCAGGCACAGGGGCCTGCCCCTACACCGACGAAGGAGATCCCCATGGTCGCCATCACCGATACCAAGAAGGACTCGATCTTCAAAGCCGTGTCGCAGATGTACACCGACGTGGCGAGCTGTCCGAGCCGGACGTTCCACTTCCCGACGGGGCGCGCGGCGTGCGAGTTCGTCGGCTACCCGGCCAAGCAGCTCGACGCCATCCCTCCCACCGCCTCGGAGTCGTTCGCGGGCGTGGGATATCCTTTCGCCGTGGGCGCGATCCATGCGGGTGACGCCGTGCTCGACATCGGCTCGGGATCCGGCACGGACGTGCTGATCGCGTCGCTGCTCGTCGGCCCCGGCGGCACGGTCTTCGGCCTGGACATGACGCCGGCGATGCTCGACAAGGCGCGGACCAACGCCGCCAAGATGAACGCCCAGAACGTGAGGCTGATCGAGGGCAACGCCGAGAAGATCCCGCTGCCCGACGCCTCGGTGGACGTGGTCACCAGCAACGGCGTGCTCAACCTCGTACCGGACAAGCCGCGCTGCTTTGCCGAGATCTTCCGCGTGCTCAAACCCGGCGGACGGATCCAGATTTCGGACATCGTCCTCGGCAAACCCATCAAGGAATCGTCGCGCGAAAACCCCCAGCTCTGGGCCGAGTGCATCGTGGGTGCGGTGTTGGAGGACGAATACCTCCGGATGTTCCGCGACGCCGGCTTCCGCGACGTCCAGGCGGTCTCGCACGTCGACTACTTCTCGAAGAGCCCCGAGCCCGACACCCGCGAAGTCGCCGCGTCCTACGGGGCGCAGACCGTCGTGCTCAAGGGCGCGAAGCCGCGTTGACGCGCCTCGGCCGCCACGATCTCTCCGCGCGTGAACGCGGCTGATCTGGAAGCCCACGTCGGACTGATTCGCTCGCTGGCGGCGTTTGGCGGGCTGGGGCTCCTGCTCGCGCTCGAAGCGTGGCGGCCGTTTCGCGCGCCCGTGCAGGCCAAGCTCGGCCACGTCGCCGTCAATCTCAGCGTCGCGGGGACGAATGCGGTCGCGGTCAACCTCGTCTTCGGCGGGCTCCTCTTGCTGTGGGCCGGGCGCGCGTCTGATGCGGGGTGGGGCCTCTTTGCCGCCCTCGGGCTTGGCGGCGCGCCGCGCGTCGCGGCCTCGATCGTCGCGCTGGACCTGATCTTCTACGGCGTCCACTGGGCGAATCACCGTGTCCCCGTTCTCTGGCGCTTCCACCGGGCGCATCACAGCGATCTGGATTTCGACGTGACCACCGCGCTCCGCTTCCACCTCGGGGAGGTGCTCGTCTCCACGGGGGTGAAGGCCGCGTGCATTGTCGCGCTCGGCGTGCCGCCCCTGGGGCTCGCGGTGTTTGAGATGATGTTGCTGGCCGCCGCCCAGTTTCAGCACAGCAACCTGCGCCTGCCGGGACCGTGGGACGCGCGCCTCCGCGCGCTGATCGTCACGCCCGACATGCACCGCATCCACCACTCGCGGGTGCCCACCGAGCACAACGCCAACTTCGGCACGATCTTCTCGGGCTGGGACCGCCTGATCGGCACCTACCGGATGGCGGTGCGCCAGGAGGACATCGCGATCGGCCTGGCGTCGTATCCCTCGCTCGACCGGGTGACCTTTCTCTGCTTCTGGGGTATGCCGTTTGGACCCGGCTGTCGGCAAGGCTAGGAGCCTGTCCATGAAGGGTCATCTGCGGCGTTGTCGCTTCGGAATCCCTCCTCACGTACGAACCAGTACGCTCCGGGGGGATTCCTCGCTCCGCCTTGCATCTGACCCTTCCTGAACAGGCTCCCGCGAACGGGGGGCAGGCTCAAACGCCCGATGACTCGGACGGGCTCCTAGGACGCGTCGCCCGTTCGCGGTTCGGCCGGAACCAGGGTTGCCTTGCTTTCAGGCGGCCGCTGTGCTATACATTCTCCCTTCATTGCGCTCGCCTCCGGGGTAAGGGCGCCAGAATGGGAAGGAGCAGGTTGCATGACGGTGTATGAGACGATTGTCATTCTCAAGACGTCCCTGACCGATGACGAGATAGGGAAGGCCATCGGGAAGGTGCGGGGGATCCTCGAAAAGGGCGGCGGCGAGATTCTGAAAACCGAGAATTGGGGCAAGAAGAAGCTGGCGTACGAGGTCCGCAAGGAGAAGAAGGGCACGTACGTCTTCTTCCGGTTCCGGGGCGCCGGAGGTCTGGTCGCCGAGCTGGAACGGCAATACCGACTCGATGACTCCATCATCAAGTTCCTGACGGTGACATGCGATCCCAAGTTGCTTGCGGAGGAGACGGCCCGCGAGGCCGCCGCCGCGGCGCATTCGGCCTCCGCGGCACACGCGGCCGTGGGTGCGGCGGCCGCCACTGAGTCGATCACCGGGGGGTAAGTCATGGTGAGCTTCAACAAAGTCATCCTGATGGGCAACCTCACCAAGGATCCGGAGGTTCGGTTCACGCCCGGCGGGACGCCGGTCGCCACGCTTGCCCTGGCGGTTAATCGACGGTACAAGCAGGGCGAGGAGCTCAAGGACGAGGTGTGCTACGTCGACGTGGTCGTGTTCGGCAAGCAGGCGGAGAATTGCGGGCAGTATTTGAGCAAGGGCCACGGCGTGATCATCGACGGCCGATTGCAGCAGCGTCGATGGGAAACCGACGACGGCCAGAAGCGCAGCAAACACGAGGTCGTCGCCCAGACGGTCAACTTCCTGCCGAAGCGGGATCCCTCGGCTGCCGCAGGCGCGGCGGCCGCCATGACCGCGACCGGCGCCAAGCCGTCTCTGGCCGTCGACGCGACCCCCGGCGAAGAGTTTGTCGAGAACGACGTGCCGTTTTGATGCGATGAGCGATCGCGGCCGTCACCGTTTGTCATAAGGAGTCGATATGCGACCAACCACCCCCACCTCCTCTTCGTCGTCCCCGGCGCCGGCCGGCGCCAAGGATTCCCGGAGCGGGCCGGGCCAGGAGCGGAAGTTCTTCAGCCGGCGCAAGGCGTGCCGGTTTTGCACCGACAAGGTCGCCGGCATCAACTACAAGGATGTGCCGACCCTCCGCAATTTCCTGACGGAGCGCGGCAAGATCATGCCGCGGCGCATCTCCGGCAACTGCGCGATCCATCAGCGGGCGTTGACCACGGCCATCAAGCGGGCCCGCAACATCGCCATGGTCGCGTTCGCCGAAGAGCGATAGCCCTCGACGGCGGAAGCGGGGTCTTGCGGGAGACCGATGGCCCGGCTTCAGACGAAGACCCTCTGGCTCATCACCGCGGCCGCTGCGGCGCTCGTCCTCCTGCTGCAGTTCTGTCCCGCCGCTCGCCGTCACAACGTCTTGACGCTCACCCTGTCGCAGGACACGCTGGCGATCGACGTGGCCGACTCGCCCGAGCGTCGCTTATTCGCGCTCGGGATGCTCGACCGCTTCCGCCCCGGGCGCGGCCTCCTGCTCGTCTTCGACGACGGCACCCCGCCCCGCGTCTGGTCGAAGGCGCTCCAGGTGGAGGCGGACCTGCTGTGGCTTGACGAGACGCGGCAGATCGTCGGCCTCGATCTGAGCGCGCGTCCGTGCACCCAGGATCCCTGCCCAGAATACTCCCCCGAGCGCGGCGCCGTCTCCGTCCTCGTGCTGCCGCCGGGATCCGGGCGGGACGCGGCGCTGGCGCCGGGTCAGACCGTGTTTCTGCAGCCGGCGTAGGAGCCTGTCCAGGAAGAGCCATCTGCGGCGTTGTCAGTCGGCCTTGCGTGCTCACGTACGAACCAGTACGCTCCGCGCGCAAGGCCTCCTTCCGCCTTGCATCTGGCCCTTCCTGAACAGGCTCCCGCGGACGCGGGGGCAGGCTCCAACGCCCGATGACTCGGACAGGCTCTTAGGAGGAGGTCGGCGTTGCGCGGGTTTCGCCCGCCGCCTGGCCGAATCTTGCAAGCCAGGCGGCAAGTTGCTATAGTGCGACGATACCGAAAGGGGTGAGCATGGCCAAGGCGAAGCCGACGACAACCCGCAGCACGCGACGAACCCCGGCCAAGGGGCGTTCGTCCGCCGCCGGCTCGTCCTCCGGCACGTCCTCCCCCCCGGCTCGCAAGACCCGCACCCCGGCCCGGATCGGCCGGACCGTATCCCGGACGGCATCGAAGAACGGGGCGCCATCCCGGCGCGCGAGCCCCCCGAAGCCGAAAGCGGTCCGCCCTCCTTCGGGGCCCGAGCGCCGGGAGAGCGAGCGCTCGCCGATGATGGTCCTGGAGATCAAGGGCAAGCACTACGACAAGATCTTCATCGGGTACGCGGATAACATCAGTCGAAGCGGTCTGTGTTTCTCGGCCGCGAACCCCCCCGCCGTGGGGACCACGTTTCCCGTCGAGTTTGTGTTGCCGGACAACCGGACGATGGTGCAGTGCACGTGCCGCGTGGTCTGGCAGCGTCGGTACGAGACGACCGGTCGGCCGTCGGTCGGGGTGGGCGTGGAATTCGTGGATCTGGATCAGGCCAAGCGCCAGTTGATCGACCAATGGGTCAAACGCAAAACGCGCCTTCCGCGCGGCGCGTCGCCGGACGCGGGCGGCTGATCGGGGAGCGGGGATGAACCCGACGGCGACGACGAGCCGCCGTGTCGCCGGGCTCCGACGCCACGCTCGGTCCGCGCTGTGGCTGGCGGCGGGGGCGCTCCTGTATGCGGCGTGGACCCACGCGCCGTGGGCGTACCGTGCCGCGGGATCCGCGGGGGTCGAGGAGGCGCTGGTCTCCCGCGCGATCGACGGCGACACGATCGAGCTCGCCGACGGCGAGCGGGTCCGGTACATCGGGATCGACACCCCGGAACTCTACCGCCGCTCGGGGTCGGAGTGGGTCTACCGGCCCCAGCCGCACGCCGAGCAGGCCTGGACCTTCAACCGGCGGGCGGTCGAAGGCCGCACCGTCCGGCTCGAATCCGACGTCGAGCGCCGCGACCGGTTTCAGCGCCGCCTGGCCTACGTCTACCGGGATGGCCGCCTCGTCAATGCGGATCTGGTGGAACAGGGGTTGGCGAGCGCGATGACGATCCCACCCAACACGCAGCACGCCGATCTGTTCCGCCGTCTCGAGCGCGAGGCCCGCGACGCGGGTCGTGGCCTCTGGGCGACCGAGGGGGCTTCACCGTGATCCGCTTCCCGCGAAGGGTCCATCGCCGTGCGTCCTTGGCGCAGGCCGGATTGCTACGCGATCCGCAGGGAAGGAGAGGGTTACATTCCGCGCCCTTGGCGCACGCCGGATTGCTGCGCGATCCGCATGGAAGGAAAGGATTACATTCTGCGCCCGTGGCGCAGCTCGGATTTACATTGATCGAGATCATGATCGTGATGGCGATCATGGGCATTCTCATCACGATTGCCGAGCCCTCCTACCGCGCTCAGACCATCAAAGCCCGCGAGACCGCGCTCAAGAAGGATCTGTTCGTGATGCGGGACGTGATCGATCAGTACGCAGCCGACCACGCGCGCTATCCCGAGTCGCTCACAACCCTGGTGGACGAGTCCTACCTCCGTGGCCTGCCGGTCGACCCGTTCACCGGCGCCTCGGATACGTGGATCGAGATCCGGGAAGCCGAAGGCGAGGAGCCCGGCGGCGTGTTCGACGTGCACAGCGGGAGCAACCGCGTGGCGCTCAACGGGACGGCATACAATGAGTGGTGAGGGCGGGTTGCTTCGCGATCCGGATGGAAGGAAGAACTGTTTTCATTCTGCGCCGTCGGCGCAGGGCGGATTTTCCTATCTCTTTGCGCTGTTTGCCATCGTCCTGGTGGGGCTGAGCATGATGGGGGCGAACGCGCAGTGGAAGACGATGATGCAACGGGAGCGCGAGGTGGAACTCCTGTTTCGAGGCGATCAGTACCGGCGCGCCATCAAAGCCTACGTGGAAGCCGTCTCGGCGGCGAAGCAATATCCCCTCCGCGTCGAGGATCTGCTCAAAGACCCGAGGACGTCCAAGCGCCACCTCCGCGCGCTGTATCCCGACCCGATGACCGGGGAGGCGCTCGCTCCGGTGCTGTGCGGCAATGGGCGTGTCAAAGGGGTGGCCAGTTCCAGCGAAGCGGCCACGCTCAAGCGGGACAACTTCCCTCCGGCGTACGCCCAGTTCACCTCCGCCACGACGTACCGGCAATGGATCTTTCAGTACGACCCGTCGCAGGTTCCCGCGCAGCCGGGTCAACCCCAGCCTCCCCCGCCGCCCTGTTGACCGATGGAGACGCTCTCTGCGTGGCGGCATCACGTGGGCCGCGCGGCGCGTTCCGCGTGGCGCAGCCCGACGATCCGGCGCTACGCGCCCGCCACGGTGGTCATCCTGGGGATCGCCGCCGCGCCGTTTGCGCTGATCGCCTTGCTCGGCGAATCGACGACGTCGAGCGTCGCGCCCGAATTGGCGGGTCTCCAGGGATGGATCTCGTCCGAGCCGGTGACGCTCGCGGCGCTGCGGGGCAAGGTCGTGATCGTCGACTTCTGGACCTATAGCTGCATTAACTGTCTGCGGACGATCCCATACTTAAACGCCTGGGACGAACGCTACCGCGATGACGGCCTGGTGATCATCGGTGTGCACAGCCCCGAATTTGCCTTCGAGCGGGACCCGGGGCGCGTGGAGCGCGCGGTGCGGCGCCTCCAGATCCGCTATCCGGTGGCGATCGACAGCGACAAGCGCACGTGGCGCGCGTACGCCAATCAATACTGGCCCCACAAGTACCTGATCGACCGCGGGGGCAACATCCGCTACGAGCAGATCGGGGAGGGGGGGTACCGGGAGACGGAGCAACACATCCGTGAATTGTTAGCCGAGGACGGCCGCGATCCCGGCCCGGCGTCCGCCGAGGTCCAGCCGGAGGCCGTGGACATCAAGGCGATCGCCACGCCCGAGATCTACCTGGGAACCTATTTCGGCCAATTCCTGGGCAACCCGCTGGGGCTGCGTGGGATGCGCGCGGCGGTCTACGACGAGCCCGAGACGATCGAACCGAACCTGTTCTACCTGGTCGGCCGGTGGGCCGCCGGCGAGGAGGCGATCGCCTCGGTGGGGTCGGGGGACCACAAGATTATCCTTCGGTATACCTCCCGGGCGGTCAATCTTGTGGCGGGCGCGCCCGGGCGGGAGCTCGATGTGGAGGTCCTGCGGGACGGCCGGCCGCTGACGGTCGAGACCAAAGGGGCCGACGTCGTGATCGACGCGCGCGGCCGGGCCGTCATCCGAGTGGGCGAGGAGCGGCTGTACCGGCTCATCGACGACCGGGCCGGTTACGGGACGCACACGGTGACGGTGATCGTCGACCGGCCGGGCCTGGAAGCGTACACGTTCACATTCGGATAGGAGCCTGTCCATGAATGGTCATCTGTTGCGTTGTCGCTTCGGAATCCCTCCTCACGTACGACCAAGTACGCTCCGGGGGGATTCCTCACTCCGCCTGGCATCTGACCATTCCTGAACAGGCTCCACCACCCCAATACTCGGACACACTCCTAGGAGCGCCGATGACCGCATGGTTGAAACAGCCCGGATTTCTGAGCCCCTACGGGACGCTGGGCGCGGATATGAGTTACGTCCTTGCCGTGGCGTTCACGGTGCTGTTCCTGGTCGGGTGGCGGTTCGCCAGGCGACGACGCGGCCAGGCGCACCACGTCGTGACGCTGTCCGCCATGGCGGCGATGCTCGCGTATTTCGTCGCGTACTACGTCAACCGCGGGCTGGGCGCCCTGGCGTTCGAGGGCGAGGAGGGGTTCGGCGGACCGCCGGAGCTGTATGAGTCGTTGTTCCGCCCGCTCCTGACCTTCCATATCCTCGTTGTCACGATCGGCCTGATCCTCGCCGTGTACATGATCGTCCTGGGGTTTCGGACGTCGGTCAAGCGCGGCGAGGAGCGGGGACTGGTGGCCGGTTCACCCCGAGGGACCGCGCTGAGGTTCACCGGCTGGGCGTTGCTCGCGTCGGTCGTCCTGCCGATGGCCCTCTTCGGTGTGCGGGTGCTGTTCACCAACCCGACGATCGGAAAATTCCTGGGGTGGCTCATCAGCGGCGTGTTGGTGGGGCTCGGCGTGATCGCGATCGAATGGGTGGGACGGGCGATCTACCCCGACGGCGAGCGCCGGCACCGCGCCCTCGGGACCTTCACCATGATCCTCTACGTGCTCGCGCTGCTGACCAGCACGGCGACGTACGTCCTGCTCTACGTGATCTGGCCGCCCCTGATCGGCTGAACTCGTAGGGGCGGTTCGCGAACCGCCTCTACAGCTACGGCAGGGCCTTGACCCGATCCCAGCGCTCTCGGGCTCGGGCGAGCTGTGCGCGGATGTCCTCCTGCGATGGATCGATGTCGAGCGACCGCGTCATGTCGGCGATGGCCTCCTGGATCCGATCGGCGCCGTACCGGACCAGTGCGCGGCGATTGTAGGCGTCCCGCAGGAGCCGAGCCGCCTTGGGGTTGGCGTGGTCGCCGCGGGACGCGGGTTCGAGGAGCGTAATCGCTTCGTCCAATCGCCCGGCACTGAGATGGTCTTCGGCCTCGGTGAGCGATACGGGGGGCGGTTTCGGCGGCGCCGGTTTGCGTGGCGCGTCGGGTGCCGGGGCGGAAGGTTTCGGCGGGACGGCGTCCGGCGACGGCCGAGCCGACTCGCGGGCCGCGGGCTTCGGGCCGTCGCGGTCCGGGACGGTGACGATCTGCATCCCGCACCCCACGCACCCGATCAGCGCGAGGCATGCCGACACGCCCCGGCGGACCGTCGTGGCGCTACGCGTTGGTCGCACGTTTGATCCGTTCGATCACCCCGGTGTCGTACAGTTCGAAGAAGATCGAGATGATCTGCGGGTCGAACTGGGTTCCCGCCTTTGTCCGCAACCGGGTGAGGCTCTCCTCTTCCGGAAGGGTCTCGCGGTAGGGGCGCCGGCTCGACATCGAGTCGTAGGCGTCTGCCACGCTGATGATCCGCGCGATCAAGGGGATCTCCTCGCCGCGCGCGCCGT
Organism: Nitrospirae bacterium RIFCSPHIGHO2_01_FULL_66_17; assembly: GCA_001803875.1. Taxonomy (GTDB): domain Bacteria; phylum Nitrospirota; class Nitrospiria; order 2-01-FULL-66-17; family 2-01-FULL-66-17; genus 2-01-FULL-66-17. Next base: position 32,322 of record MHEO01000032.1, read on the forward strand.
GGGGATACCCCTTGCCGTCGTAGTGTTCGTGGTGATAAACGATGTACGACGCGACCAGGTGGAGCGGTTCGACCGACCGCAAAATCCGTTCGCCGATGACCGGGTGTTCGTGCATGGCCTGCATTTCCTCGAACGTCAGCCGGGTCGGCTTCCGGAGGATGGCCTCGTCGATGCCGATCTTCCCAATGTCGTGGAGGATCGCGGCCAGTTCCAGGTCGCGCATCGTGTGATCGGGCAGCGCCAGCCGCGTGCCGATCTCGACGGCGTAGGCGCTCACGCGCTGACAATGGCCCCGCGTGTACTCGTCCTTGGCTTCGATCGCCGCCGCCAACGCGATCGTCATGTCGAGATACCCTCTCTGGATGCTGTCGGTGGCCACCCGGAGGTCGGCGATCATCGTGTTGAATGACTCCGCCAGCGCGCCGATCTCGTCCCGGCGGTGGACGGGGACTTGGATGTCGAGGTTGCCTTTCGCGGCCTCGTGGGTGGCTGCGACAAGGAGATCCACCGGTTTGACGAAGAACCGGGCCAGGGCGAAGGTGCCCGCCATGCCGATCATCAGACCGAACACCATGGTGCGGATAACGTGCCGACGGGTCTGCGCGAGCGCTCGATCCGCGTGGGCCATCCCCATGCCGACGTGGACCGAGCCGATCGTCCGCGGCCCGTACGTGACGGGGGCCGAGAACACCATCACGTCATCGCGCGAGGGTTCGCCGCGGGCCGCGGTCAGCCCGGCTGCCCGGGGTCCGGGTTCGGCGTCCGACCGGATCACGACGGCGCCCTGGTGGTCGAGGATCCAGGCGGAGGCCACGTCGGGCTCTCGTCGAATCGCCTCGACGGCCGACGCCAGGCTCAAGAGGTCCCGCGCCAACAGCGGTTCCTTGACGCTGATCAACAGGCTCTTGGCCAGCAACTCGCCGCGCTTGGACGTTTCCGCAACGAGGAAGTTGAGCTGAAACGCGAACGAGGCCATGGCCATGGCCCCTACCGCCACGACGAACAGCAGGGAGAAGAGCACGACCAGTCGTCCCTTGATGCCGAACCTGAACGTCACGCGCGGCCGGCGGGCGAGGGGGAATCAACAGTGACCATCAACGGGCATCCTCCGAGTCAGGCAGAGTCTAGCAAGATTTTGCTAAAAGGTACAATCCGTGCCCCTCCCTGTCAAGCCATTTAAAAAGGTAACCGTAGAGCAGATCATCGAGACATTCAAAAGGTAACCGAGCCGGGGTGGGGAAACTGGGGCCTCCTGGTGGGTTCGCCTTGTGGGGGACCTCGCCATTTGCCCCAGGATCGACGACCGTCATGACGACCGACCCGGAGGAGCCGCCTCAAGGCGGGCGTGGGGTCGGTGGATCTCGTGCTGGGGTTGGGCCGTTGGGCGATGGCGGCGATTGGCCATAGCCCAGATCGTTTCCAGTTTCCGCTCGATCGTGGTGGAGAGCTGAAACGGATCGAGGGTGGCTCGTAACAGCGTGAGCGCGGCGATCCGGTCGGGGGTGCCCGCGCCGGAGTCTAAGACGCGCTGGAACGGGGTCTGGGGGACATCGTACACCCGGATCAGCTTGGAGCCGACGCGTTTTTTGCCCTTCAACTTGACCGAAGGCAGAAACAGGTTGAGATAGACGCGCAGTTCGTTCTGGTAGAGGTCGTTGAGGGCGGCCACGGCGGCGGGCGTGTCGTAGCGGTCCCAGCCCACGAGCTTGCGGACATGCGTCCAGTTCTTCTGTTCGATATGGGCGTTGTCGTCTTTCTTGTAGGGCCGACTACGGGACGGTTGGATGTGGTGGCGCTGGCAGTAGCGGAACAGATGCCAGTTGATGAACTCGCTCCCATTGTCGGAATCGAGACCCTTGAGGACAAACGGGAGGGCCTGGGCCATGCCCTCCAGCGCGGCGACCACCCCGGCTTCGCCTTTGCCCAACACGGCGCGGGACTCGACCCAGGTGGTCAGGATATCGGTCTGATTGACGGTGTAGGCGAAGAGGCCGTCGGCACTGTTACCGGAATGGGACACGGTATCGACCTCCGTAAACCCGGGCGTGGTCACGTCCCAGTGGTCGGTGCGGATCGGGATCTGGTGCTTGAGCAGGGTCCCGGGCTTGGTGCGCCCGTAGAGTCGTTTCTTCAAGCGGGTCTTCGTGGGACCGAGTCGGCGATCGATCTGCCGGGCACTGATGGCGCGGAGCTGCCGCTCCAGGTCGGCCGACAGCGCAAAGCGGGGCTTGATCCAGGGCATCCAGTCGACCACCAGGGCCTTGAGCCGGACGGACCACGGATAGCCCGCGGCCTCCCACACCGCCTGCAGGATCCGCAGCATCGCAGGGCTGTAGACAACCGGCTTCCGGCGCAGACGGCGGGGCGGTTTGGCCGGGGGTGGCGGCCCGGCCAGCTTGCGAATCGCATACTTCCGGTGGTACCCGCAGACCCGGCAGAACTCGTCGAGGATCGTCGCCTTCACGGCTTTGGGGGCCGTCTGATACCGAGGATAGATCGCTTTGAAATAGTCCCATTGGGATCGTCCGCTCATGCTGTAACCCTCCTGAGGCCCATTCTGGCAGGGTTACCTTTGAGATGA
>MHEO01000032.1:34968-43728 GCA_001803875.1 Nitrospirae bacterium RIFCSPHIGHO2_01_FULL_66_17
TTGGAGTATGATGGCCGGGTTTTTCGGCGCCTCGCGCCGCGGGGCGCTGCCGTCCATCACATGTACTTGAGAGGAGGAAACCGCATGGCCAAAGCTATGACCAAATCGCAGATCATCGAACACCTCGCGACGAAGACCGAATTGCCGCGCAAGACGGTCGTGAAGGGCTTGGAAGTGCTCGTCGCCCTGGCCTACAAGGAGGCGCGCAACAGCTTCACCCTCCCCGGGCTCGGCAAATTGGTTCTGGTGAACCGCAAGGCCAGAATGGGCAGAAACCCTCAGACGGGCGAGGCGATCAAGATTCCGGCCAAGAAGGTCGTGAAATTCCGGATTGCGAAGGCGGCGAAGGACGCGATTCTTGGCGTGAAGTAGGCGGGACCTGGCGATGCCGTATTGAAGCTCCCTGCGGCAAGCTGCAGGGAATCTTCGAAGTGGAAGGACGTGAAGAAGCACTATGTACATTTGCTCGCTTACCCCGCAACACGCTGCGGGGAATGCGCTCGCGATGCACTTTCGCGGGGCCTGATCGCTTGCATTTTAAAGGACCGATCAACGACAATAGAGCGCTTTGTTGAGTGTGTCTATGGCTCCCTCTAACGATCTCAAAACCATTCTGAGCAAGCTTCAGTTTCCCGATGACGCCCAGGTCATGCGCCAGATCGTCGATCAGACGCTGCAGGTCAAGATGCGCATGGGCCGCATCAAGCGGAAGATCGTCGTGATGAGCGGCAAGGGCGGCGTGGGGAAGAGCATGACCACGGTCAATCTGGCGCTCGCGTTCGCGCGCCGGGGACAGACGGTTGGCGTGCTGGACGTCGACCTGAACGGTCCGTGCGTGCCCAAAATGCTCGGGATGAGCGGCCGCCGGTTCGAGATCACGCCCGACGGCGCGGCGCCGCCGGTGGGACCACTGGGGATCCTCGTGGCGTCGATGGACTTCTTCCTCCGCGGCCACGACCCGGTGCGCTGGAAGGGCTCGATGGAGCTCAGTCCGGTGTGGCTGGGGATGTTGGAGATGAACGTGATCCGCGAGTTCCTCGCGGACATTGCCTGGGGCGAGCTGGACCTCTTGCTTGCCGATCTGCCGCCGGGCGCCGCGGCGGATAAGCCGCCGGCTATTGCCAATTTTCTGCCCGAGTTGGACGGCGCCGTCGTCGTCACGACGCCCTCGGAAGTCACGACCGACGTGGTGCGGAAGTCCGTGCTCTACGCCCGGGACGTCGGGATCCCGGTGATCGGCTTGATTGAAAACATGAGCGGGTATCATTGCCCGCAGTGCGGGCACGAAAGCGACCTGTTCGTTGGCAATGTGGAATCCGTTGCCGCCGATCTTGACGTGCCGCTACTGGGGAAGATCCCCTTCGATCGCGAGCTGAGCCAACGCTGCGATGGCGGCCGGCCAATGCTGGAGAGCGCTCAACCCATCGCCAAGCGATTCGACGATGTGGCCCAGCGAATCGTGGATTGTCTCAACTTCAGGCAAATCGTCGCCGACACGCTGTAGCGGTCCCGGCCTCTTGGGGCCGAGGTGAGGAGAATCGATGAAGTTCGTGTGTTTGAATTGTGAAACGTTCATGCTGTTTCAGAAAGTCGAAAAGCCCGGTGAAGGCGCCTTGGGCGTCGAGTTTCTGTGTCCCACGTGCAAGGCCCGGTTCTCGATGGTTACCAATCCCGGTGAGACGCAAATGGTGCAGGCGCTGGGGGTGAAGATTGGCGGCCGGACCACGGCCCCGGAAGCCTTCGAGCTGACGCGCGATACGTTAAAGGACGGGGCCGAATGCCCGGTCCCCGCCTTTTCGGCCGCCGCCGGCCGGGCCCCGGCTGAGGCGCCATCCTCCGGCGACGCAACCGGAGGGAGTTGTCCCTTCTCCTCGATGGTTGCCTCGATGGGTGCGTCGCAGGGGGCTGAGGGTCAAGAACGTCTCGCAGCCTCGGGCCGTGAGAGCGGCCCTGCGTTGCGCCCAGCAAGCTCGGATAGCTCAGCCGGCTTGGAGTGGAGCGCCGAGGCGCTGGATCGGTTGGCGAAGATCCCCGATTTCGTGCGCCCCACGGTCCGTGCGGAGGTGGAAGCCTACGCGAGGAAGAGCGGCGAGAGCTTCGTGACGCAGGCCATGATCGACCACTATAAGGGGACGACCGCCGAGTTGGCATGGACTCCCGAGGCATCCAAGCGATTGGAGAACATCCCGTTTTTCATCCGTCCGATGGCGAAAAAAGAGATCGAGCGGATGGCGCGCGAACAGGGGCGCGCGGAGGTGACCGCCGACATGATGGATCACGCCAAGACGGCCTTCGCGAAATTCATGGGGGGCTGACCGCCCGGCAGAACATGGAGCAGGTTTCCGTATCGCCCTCGTCCCAAGCCCTCGTGTTTATCCGGGAGTTGGAACGGGAGATCATGGCTTGCGAAGCGGTCAGGCACCCGTTTCTGGCGCGCTTCGCGTCCGAGCCCCTCACCATCGAGCAGATCCGCGCGTTCGGTCTCCAGCACTACCAGCTCGTCAAAGTCTTCACGACGTACATGACGAATGTGCTGCCGAAGATTCCGGATCGCGACGCGGCGACCCTGTTCCGCCACGTCTTCGACGATGAGTTCGGCGCGGTGAGCGGGCGGGATGCCTCGGTCGGCCAGGCCACCATCTTTCGCAGCCACGTACACCTCTACCGCGACTTTCTCTCCGCGCTGGGGGTCCGTGAGGAAGAGTGGGGGCGGGTACGGCTTCTTCCCGAAACCGAGACCTACATTCGATCGCATCTCGCGCTGACCCGCGACAGCGATTTCCGGGTCGGGCTGGGCGCGGTGGGGCCCGGCCACGAGTTCTCGATCCCCACGATGTTTCAGTCGCTCATCGCCGGGCTCCGCCGCAACACGACGCTCACCGACGAGCAGATGTGCTATTTCACCCTCCACGTCGTGGAAGACGTCGAGCACGCCGAGGTGTTCAACGCGCTGATCGCGCGCCACGCGGATACCGATCAGGGCCGGGAGTTGATCCGCGACGGCGCGATGCGGTCGCTGAAGTGGCGCACCGTGTTTTGGGACGGGCTGACGCGCGCGGTCTTCGGCGGGCGACCCGTCTCCGCTCCGCAGGGATAAGGACGATCCGATGGGCACCCAATCCGATACCGAGGTTCGCTGGAACGAGGCGGCGCTCGAGCGGTTGAAGCTCGCCCCGGTGTTTTTGCGGGGGATGGTGAAGAAGCTCGCGGAAAAACGGGCCCGCGAACAGGGTATCGCCGTCATCACCGCGGAGCACCTCGCGGAGTGGAAGAACGCCTCGATGGGGCAGATGGGCGGCGGGGAAGGGCTCAAGGAAGCGGCCGACCGGATCGCCAAAGGGGAGTTGCCCTGGACCCAGGCGGCGAAGGACCGTCTGGCGACCGTTCCCGGGTTTATGCGCGACATGGTGCGCCAGATTGCCGAAGACATCGCGCGGGAGCGCGGCCACATGGAGGTCAACGTCGAGCTGTTCGAGAAGGTCGAAGCGCTGGGCGTGCTCGACGACGCCAAGCCGCATCCCGCGATGCCGTGGACCGAGACCGCGACGGCGAAGTTGATGAAGAAGCTGGAGAGCGCGCCGCCGATCGCGGCCGAGTTCGTCCTGCAGATGCTCAAATCCGACGCGGAGGACCTCGCGCGCGCCCAGGGATTCACGGAGATGACCGAGGAGGCCTTGGCCGCCGTGTGGGAGGCGCCGCGCGAGGCGGTCCGATGGAGCGAGGAGGCGTGGGCGCGGCTGCAGACGTCTCCGGACTTCGTCCGGAGCGGGATCAAGAAGGCCGCCGAGCGCCGCGCGCGCAAACAGGGGGCGGCCGTCATCACGTCCGAGATGTTGACCACGTTCCGCAACGAGGCGATGATGAAGGCGGTGATGCGTATCCGGAAATTAGGCTACACCGAACTGACGTTCGACGCCTTCGACGCCGCCAAGCACCAGGTCAAGCGGCTGCAGGGCAACGAGCAGGCGGACAAGCGCCTTGAGGAAATTCGGACGTACATGACCACGAAGCCTCGCGTCGGAGTCCTCGGCGAAGCGCTCATGCAGCGATTCCGCAAGTTCCTCAAAGGCGAAGGCGACCTGAAGATCGAGAAATGATCGTGAGACGGCCCGGTGCATGACAGCGCCGATCACGCCAAAGGCGAAGCCCTCCAGCGATTCGGGGTGTCCATCGACGGCCACTTGCTTGAACGGTTCGACCGAATCATCGAGCAAAAGGGCTATACCAACCGCTCGGAAGCCATCCGCGACCTCATCCGGGATTCGCTGGTCGAGCAACAGTGGGACGAGAATCGGGAGATCGTCGGCACCGTCACCATCGTCTACGACCACGCCGTCCGCGACCTGAGCGACACCCTCACCGACCTTCAGCACCAGCACCAAAAGCTTTTTCGGTCCACGCTGCACATCCATCTCGATGAACATCATTGCCTTGAAGTCCTGGTGGTCCAGGGCAAAGGCAGCGAGGTGAAGAAGGTCGCCGATCGCCTGATCGGGACCAAAGGCGTCAAGCACGGGAAATTCACGATGACGACGACGGGAAAAGATCTGTAGGTCGCCTTCACTGGGTGCCTTCCTCCCTTGCCATTTCCCCATCCGTTTTCCAGTCTGGTAATAAATAATAGTGTTATCGTGCTACCAAGCATTTTCTAAAAACTCCTTTGTTAATCGTTTATTCAAGTAAAACTCTTTTTTATTGGAATAAATTGTCTTTACTTCTGGTTATTGTTGTAGTACGATTTTATATATCGTAACACTAGCCTAGAGGGGATGATGGATCAGGCGCGAATACAATGGATGGGGGTACAGATCGGGGTCGCGTGGCTCTGTATAGCCGGAGGCGTTGGCACACCCGCTGTCGCAGCCGACGATGTGTCCTCGGAGCTGCGGGCGCTTAAAGAACGAGTTGAGGCCTTGGAGCGTGGAGACAAGACGGTCGATGTGACCGAGAAGGACGGACACGGTCACCGGCTCCACCCCATCCACTCGCGCGGCGAAGCTGAGATCAGCGGAGACATCACCATGGTCGGCCAAGGAGTCTCGTCCGATCAACTGGCGGATCCGACGGCCGGCACGTCCGGCGACGCGATGGAGGGCACGCTGTCCCTCGATTTGTTCTTCGAGCACCAGGTCAGTTCGCGGGGCTTGGTGCTCGTCCAACTGGACGTTCAGCAGGGCCCCGGCCTTACCATCATCCCGGTCTTCGCCGCGCCGAACGGCAACACGACCGGTCCCAACAACGACGTCGAGTCGTTCGACAGCTCTCAGATCAACCTGGATCAGGCCTACTACGAGCATCGGGGGTTCGACGAGCGCCTGGTGCTCACCGTGGGGCAATACGATCCGACGATGCATTTCGACACCAACGCGTTCGCCAACAGCGAACGGTCCCAGTTCCTGGCCAACCTGTTCGGCAATAACCCGACGATCGAATTCGGGGGAACGGGCAATTTTTATGGACTGGGCGCGGTGGCGATGACGAAACCCGTCGAGTGGTTGGACCTGATGGCGGGCGTGATGGAGGGCAACGGCGACTACCGCGAGGCGTTTGCCCGGCCGTGGTCGATGGTCGAGGCCGACCTCAAGGCCGCGTGGGGCGAGCGCCGGGGCACGTATCGGGTGTACGCGTGGCAAAATCGCAGCCACCACACCACAGGCGTCGTGTCCAATCTCCTGCCCGGCGGGCAAGATCGGAAGAACCATGGGATTGGCGTCAACTTCGATCAGGAAGTGACGGAGCACGTGGGCGTTTGGGGGCGCTACGGCATGCAGGACAGCCGGGTGGCGTCATTCGATCGGTCCCTCACGGCGGGCATTCAGCTCGGCGGCGGGGCGTTCGGTCGCTCCCGCGACGCGCTGGGCATTGGCTACGGCCTCACGATGATCAGCGACGAGTACGAAGCGGCGCAGGCGGCGCTGGGTTCACCGGAATTCAGCGGAAACGAAGGCTACTGGGAAGTCTATTACCGGTACGTCGTCGACGGCGACGCCGAAGTCCGCGGGGTGTCGTTGTCCCCGGACGTGCAGTACATCACCAACGCGGGGGGCGATAGTTCGCTCGACCCCATCGTGGTGTACGGCCTCCGGCTCCAGGCGTTCTTCTAATCAGGCATCAGAGGAGGGGGATATGTTGATGTTATTGAATGGATGGTGTGGATGGGTTCTCGGTGTCTTGGCACTGACGGCGGCGATCGCCATCGGACCGGCGACCGCGGCAGAAACCGGGAAGAAGATCAAGGTTCTCACCACGGTCGCCCCGATCACCAATATCGTAAAAAATGTGGCGGGTCCTCACATCGACCTGCACGGCCTGATTCCCGAGGGGGCGGATTCCCACACCTTTGACCCCGTGCCGAGCGACGTCAAATACGTCGCCCAGGCCGACCTGATCATCGTGAACGGCTTGCACCTGGAAACGCCCACGATGACGCTCGTCGAGGCGAACAAGAAAAAGACGGCCGTGGTGGTTCAATTGGCCGACCAGACGATCAAACGCAAGGACTGGGTCTACGATTTCTCGTTCCCGGTGGATAAGGGCGATCCGAACCCGCACCTCTGGCTGAACGTTGCTCACGCCATGAAGTACGCGGAGATCGTGCGCGACGCGCTCGTGCGTGTCGACCCGGCCAACAAGACGGCCTACGAGGCCAACGGGACGGCGTACCTCGCCAAGCTCAAGCAGCTCGACGAAGCGATCATGGCCGTCATGAAAACAATCCCGCAGAAGAATCGCAAGCTCGTGACGTACCACGACTCGTGGGCGTACTTCTGCCCGCGCTACGGCTGTACAGTCATCGGGGCCGTCCAGCCGTCCGACTTCGCCCAGCCGTCGCCCCAGGACCTGATCGCGCTCATCAAGCAGCTCAGGGCCGAGGCGGTTCCCGCGATCTTCGGGTCCGAGGTGTTTCCCAGCAAGGTGCTCGACCAGATCGGCCGCGAGGCGGGCGTGAAGTTCATCGACACCTTGCGCGACGACGACCTCCCCGGCGATCTCGACGACCCGCGGCACACCTACGTCGGGATGATGAAGGAGAACGTGGAGACGATGGCCCGCGTGTTGGGCGGCGACGCCTCAGCGCTGAAGGGCATCGATCCGGGGAATGTGCAGAGCACTCCGATAGAGGGCTCAAAATGAAATCTCCCTCCCTCACCGCGCCCGCCTGTACGACACCTCCACCAGGCCGGAATCAAAACTCTGCGAGCGGACGAACTGCAGCGGCCGCTCGGGGAGTCTGGGCGCAAAGAGCGGGATTCCGTCTCCGAGGATGATCGGGTGCACGAACAGCCGGAAGTCGTCGATCAGATCGTGCCTCACGCACTCCGCGACAATCTGCGCGCCGCCGCCGAGCCAGATGTCCTTTCCCGGTTCGCGCTTAAGCTCGGACACGAAGGACGCGAGATCGCCGGAGATGAACGTGACGTTTGCGTCCGGGGCGCGCGGTGTGCGGGAGAAGACAACGCCTCTGGTCCCCTTGTACGGATATTCGCCGAATCCCAGGGCCTGCTCGTACGTCTTGCGCCCCATGAGCACGGTGTCGACGCCGGCGAAGAATTCGGTATAGCCGTAGTCCTGATCGCTAAACAGCCAGTCGAAAGCGCCGGACGGCCGCGCGATGTAACCGTCAAGGCTGGTGGCGATATAGAGGATGAGCGTTCGCATCGACAGGGGTGCCGGTCAGGTTGATGGTCGGGCGATGCGTTGGGTGTGCGTCTCGCCGCGGGCGCCTCGGTAGGTGATCGTTCGGCCGGTCAAGTCGACGTCGTATGTGGTGATCCCGGCGGCCCAGATCCGTTGCAGAAAGACGGGGTGGGTGCTTTTCCCCTGCTGATTTTCCAGAATCGCCGCGACGAGACCGTCATGGCTGAACGGAGCCGGCGTTGCGCCGGGAGGGGCGGTCGGCGCGCCGCGCTCGGCGTGGATCTCGTCGGCGCCGCGGCGAAACGAGATGGCGTGCGTGGCGACGTCGACGTGGTACGACGTGAGGCCCGCGTCGATCAGGAGTTGCACGAACTGGGGGTAGGTGATGCCGCCGCTCCTCGCCCGCCCAATCGCTTCTTCCACCGCATGTTTCATGGTGTCGCGTCTCTCCATCCTTATTTTCGAGGTTTGAGCAACAGACGCACGATGTCGAGGTGACCTTCCTCCGCCGCCAACATCACGGCGGTCTCGCCGTACCGGTTCTTGGCCTCAACATCCGCCCCCATCACGAGCAGGGCCTGCACGATGTTGGCATGTCCGGTTCGAGCCGCCAACATCAGCGCGGTATCGCCGTCGAGGGTTTTCGCGTTGACGTCGGCTCCCGCCGACAACAATGTCTTGACGATCGAGAGGCGGCCGTTCCAGACCGCGTCCATCAATACGGTTTCCCCGCCATCGCGCGTCGCGTTCACGTCAGCGCCCCGATCCAGCAACGCCTGAATAATGGCCTCGTATCCGTTCACCACGGCGTTCATCAGGGCCGTTCCTCCGTACTCGTCCCCCATGTTGACATCGGCGCCTCGGGCCAACAGCACCTGCACGGTCTCGGCATGTCCATTTCCAGCCGCTGCCATCAAGGCCGTCCTCAAGCCCGGGTCTCGTGTGTTGACGTTGACGCCGAGATCGAGGAGCGCGCGGACGGTCTCGGTGCGGCCGTTCCACGCCGCATCGAGCAACGCGACGGCGTCCTGCTGCGTCTGTTTGTTCGCCCTGGAATTACGGTCCGCAGGACTCTGCGCGGCAGCGGCCTCGTTGGTCTCTCCACACACGCACAACACGCCG
>MHEO01000032.1:43740-44024 GCA_001803875.1 Nitrospirae bacterium RIFCSPHIGHO2_01_FULL_66_17
AACACCATCAAAGCCCGAGCAAATATCTGCATGGTTCCTCCGTGAACGTCTCGACCGCATCCCCTTGGTCACGCCTCTCCCCGGTCTCCCTCGGCCGAGGAATCGGCGGTTGCTTGGGCGTTCCCCGCTTCCGCACGCCGCCATGCGAGAATCCATTCCGGGATCGGTGGCGCCTCCGTGACGCCGAGCACGGCCAACACCTCGGCCGTGGGCACGTTGCCCGTCGGATTTCGGAACAAGCCCTTGACGGCGCCGAGGGCGACCACCTCGCCGGCGCGCTCATA
>MHEO01000033.1:0-2787 GCA_001803875.1 Nitrospirae bacterium RIFCSPHIGHO2_01_FULL_66_17
CCCGAGACGGCTGAGGGGTCAAATCTTTAATCTTTAGTTCACCCCACTGGGCGGCGTCGCCTAGCGTCGAGTGTTCCGGCTTTACCCGCGCTCCCGGACCGTGCTGTAAGGGCGGCATGGCGCGTTCCCTCCGTATCACCTATCCCGGCGCGATCTACCACATCACCAACGTCTCTCAGGCCATGCGCCAGTCCAACCGCGTCGGGTAGCCGTCGGGGATAGCAGGACAGCGTCACGTCTTGACTTTGTCATTGCCGTTGCGTGACGTGGCGATTACGGCAGGGCGTAAGGGGAGAGCGGAATGCCGCCGCTGACGCGGGGCGCCACTGAAAGATTGCTTGCCCGCCGCGTGGGCCGGATGCTATAATGCGCGCTCGTTTCCGGCCCGTTTCTGAGGCCACCGTGCGACGTCAGGGGCTGCGATCCCCGAGCCCCCTCCATAAGAAAGGTGTTGAACCGTGCTGCATGTGACACAACGTTCCTCTCCGTGCGTCAGATGGACATGACGCCGATCATTTCCGCCAAGGGGTTGGTGAAGCGGTTCGGCAAGACGACCGCGGTGGACGGTCTCTCGCTGGAGATGTACGAGGGCGAGGTGTTCGGCCTGCTCGGCCCCAACGGGGCGGGCAAGACCACCACGCTGCGGATGCTCATCACGCTCCTGCAGCCGGACGAGGGCGAGATCGTTGTCGGCGGGTTCCGGGTCAGGGAGGACGCCGAGCGGGTGCGCGGCCTGATCGGCTACATCCCGCAGGAGCGGGCGGTCGACCGCGCGCTGACGGGGCGCGAGCACCTGGCGCTGTTCGCCGACCTCTACCATCTGCCGAAGGCCGAGGGGCTGGGGCGGGCGGCGTGGGCGCTGGAGATGGTGGGGCTGGCCGACCGCGCCGACGAGGTCGTCATGAACTACTCGGGCGGGATGAAGAAACGGCTGGAGATCGCCTGCGGCCTGATCCATCGCCCCAAGATCCTGTTTCTGGACGAGCCCACGCTGGGCCTCGATGTCGAGAGCCGCACGTTGATCTGGCGGCACATCCGCGAGCTCAAGGCCGAAGGCATGACGATGGTGATGAGCACGAACTACCTCGACGAGGCGGACCAACTGTGCGATCGTCTCGCGATCATCGACGAGGGCAAGCTCGCCGCGCTGGGCACGCCGAGGCAGCTCAAGGAGAGCCTCCAGGGCGACGTCCTGTCGCTCACGCCGGAGGGCGCCGACGGGGCGGGGCTGGAACGCCTGGAGATCGCGCTCAAGGGGCTGGAGGGCGTCGTGCAGATCGCCCGCCGCGACGGCTCGCTCGAGCTGCGGGTCGAACCGTCGCGGACGATCGTCACCCGCGCACTGGACGTGATGAACGGGCAGGGGATTCGCCTCGAAGCGATCCAATACACGCGCCCCAGCCTCGAAAAGGTCTTTATTCACTACACGGGCCACCAGATCAAGGACGACTGGGTCTGACCGCCGATTAAGTAGGGGCGGGCCGGTGGCTCGCCCTCGGGGTGGCAGGCGATCCATGATGATGGGGCAAAAAGCGGGGGCGACCCACCGGGCCGCCCCTACAGAGGTTTCCTTGCGGCCGTTACGGAACGGACAAGGAACACAAGCGAATGGGAAAAAGATCATGAATCCTTATCTGCAGGAAGTCACCGCCATGACGCGCCGATGGTTCCAGCGGTTCCGGCGCGAACCGATGAGCATCATCTTCGGGCTGACGCAGCCGGTGCTGTGGCTCGTGCTCTTCGGCAATATGTTTCAGAACGCCACGGCGATTCCCGGCGTGACGGCGCCGAGCTACATCGCGTTCATGACCGGCGGGGTGGTGGTGATGACCGTGCTCAACAGCGGCCTCGCGGGCGGGATCGAGATGCTCTTCGACAAGGAGAACGGCTTCCTCGAACGCTTGATGGCGGCGCCGATCAAGCGCAGCGCGCTGATCATCAGCCGCTTTCTGTTCGTGACGGTGTTGACGGGCTTTCAGGCGCTGATGATCCTCGGCATGGCGTTCCTCTTCGGCGTCGTGCCGGCCACGGGGTGGTTGGGCGTGGGGCTGATCCTGGTGATCGGGATGATGCTGGGTATCGGTTTCACCGCCATTTCACTGGCGCTCGCGTTTTCGATGAAGGGCCACGGCGGATTCTTCTCCCTGCTCGGTTTCATCACCCTGCCGCTGATCTTCATGAGCAGCGCCCTGGTCCCCTTGCAGAGCATGCCCGGCTGGCTCGCGGTGATCGCGCAACTCAATCCCATGACCTATGCGATCGACGCGGTTCGGGGTTTGATCCTCACCGGCTGGCACGTCCAGCTCGTCAAGGTCCTGGTCATCCTCGCGGTGTTCGACGCGGTCTGCCTCACCTGGAGTAATCGCATCCTCCTGCGCGGGATGCGGTAGGAGGTGCGCCCGGAACCTTCCTGGATCGAGCTGATGGTCCGCACCACGCCGGAACGCAGTGAGGAGGTCGGCACCATGCTCATCGACCACGGCAGCGTCGGGATCTGGGAGCGCGCGCCCGGTGTGCTGACTGCGTATTTTTCAGACGACCGACCGCCACAGGACGTTCACCGTGACCTTGAGGTCTTGATTGGATCACATGGTGAATCATTGATTATTGGATTTGGCGTTGTACAAGATGAGGATTGGGCCGCCGCCTGGCGGGCGTCTCTTTCTCCGCTGCGGATCACCCCCAGGCTGACAATCGTGCCGAGTTGGACGCCGTATCAGCCCGCGCCGGGCGAGCACGCGATCGTGCTCGATCCGGGCATGGCGTTCGGGTCCGGCCACCACGCGA
>MHEO01000033.1:2796-4244 GCA_001803875.1 Nitrospirae bacterium RIFCSPHIGHO2_01_FULL_66_17
GGGCACCGGGTCCGGCATCCTGGCCATCGCCGCGGCCCGCCTGGGGGCGTCCCGCGTGGTGGCGTGCGACATCGACCCCGAGGCGGTGGAGGTCGCCCGGGCCAACGTCGCCCGCAACGGGGTGTCCGACGTGGTGTCGGTGGTTGACGACGCGTGGGCGCTGGGGCCGTACGACGTGGTCGTCGCCAACATCACGGCCGAACCGATCGTGAATCTCATCCCGCGGATCGCGTCCGTGCTCTCGCCGTCGGGCGAGGCCATCCTCTCGGGGATCTTGGCCGACCGCGAGGAGGTCGTCCTCGATGCGCTGCGAGCCCACGGCCTCCTCGTCCGCGATCGGCTCCAGGACGATGGCGCGCCGTCCGAGGGGCATTACGCGTGGGTCACCCTCGATGCCGCGCGGTCACCGCGCGTTGACAGTCACGCGGCGTCTCTGCTATAAAATTCCAAGTTGTGTGGGCGGGAATAGCTCAGCGGTAGAGCATCGCCTTGCCAAGGCGAGGGTCGCGGGTTCAAATCCCGTTTCCCGCTCCATTCCCCGCCCATCCCCGCCCCCGGCGGGTAGCGCAACGCAGGGCCGGGTTCCAGGCCCGAGGCTGCGAGACGGTGTTGACGTTACGGTTTACCCGCGCATGGCAAAATCCCCCCATCCCCCCTTTGTCAAAGGGGGGTAATAAGGGGCTGTGAAATCCCACTCCCTCAAAATCCCCCGTGTTCCCGTGCTGATACGAAAGGAGCTCCGGCATCAATGAGCGCAGACCCCAAATCCCGCAGCCGCGCGATCACCAACGGCCGCGATCGGGCCCCCGCGCGGGCCATGCTCAAGGGCATCGGTTTCACCGACGCCGACCTGGCCCGCCCCATCGTGGGCATCGCGAACACCTGGACCGAAACGATGCCGTGCAACTACGGCCTGCGCGATCTCGCCGTCCACGTCAAGGAAGGCATCCGCGCCGCGGGCGGCACGCCGATGGAGTTCAATACGATCTCGATCAGCGACGGCGTGACCATGGGCACCGAGGGCATGAAGGCCTCGCTGGTGAGCCGCGAGGTCATCGCCGATTCGATCGAGCTGATGGGGCGCGGCTATCTGTTCGACGCGATGGTCGTCCTGGTGGGCTGCGACAAGACGATTCCTGCGGCGGCGATGGCGTTGATCCGTCTCGACACGCCGGGCCTTGTCCTCTACGGCGGCTCGATCCAGCCGGGGCATTTCAAGGGAAAGGACGTGACGATCCAGGACGTGTTCGAGGGCGTGGGCGCGAACGCGGCGGGCCGCATGAGCGACGCCGACCTCAAGATGCTGGAGGACGTCGCGTGCCCGGGCGCGGGCGCGTGCGGGGGGCAGTTCACGGCCAACACGATGGCGACGGTGATGGAGTTCATCGGCCTGTCTGTGATGAGCACGGCGAGCGTGCCGGCGACTGACCCGCGGAAAAAAGCCGTGG